>CAVJDC010000055.1:0-11707 GCA_963648085.1 Anaerovoracaceae bacterium | reverse complement strand
GATCAAGCGAGCCATACAGTTCATTGATCAAGCGAGCCATACAGTTCATTGATCAAGCGAGCCACACAGTTCAGTGATCAAGCAAGCCACATAGTTCAGTGATCAAGAGAGCCACAAAGTTCAGTGATCAAGCAAGCTGCACAGTTCGCTGATAAAGCAGTTTGTCAGTGTCCTGCTGCACTTTAAAACTCAAAATAAATTTAAAACGCACTAAAAATTCACTCAAACTATAAATAACCGCTAAAATATACTAGCTAAAATACACCAGGAGAAAAACCATGACAGATGTAGTAGCTGCCCTGATATGGGACGAAGATAAATTTATGATATGCCAAAGGCCTGCACACAAGGCGAGAGCACTTTTGTGGGAATTTGTCGGCGGCAAAGTTGAGATAGGAGAGACAAAGGAGCAGGCACTTATCCGTGAATGTCAAGAGGAGCTTGATGTGACACTTGATGTTGGCTCGGTATTCATGGAGGTAGTTCACGAATATCCTGATATCACTATAAAGCTTACTCTTTTCAATGCATCTATTGCCGAAGGCACGCCGAAGATGCTTGAGCACAACGACATCCGCTGGATAGAGCCAACTGAGATACCGAAGTATGATTTTTGCCCAGCAGATACAGAAATCTTGAAGAAATTGATCGAGAATAATGCAAGAAACTGATCGAGAATAGTGAAAGAAATTGATCAAGAATAATGAAAGAAATTGATCGAGAATAATGGTGCGGGTTGATTGCCTAACTTCGCATAATGCCCCCTAAATGTGCAATTTACCATAAGAATCGAAAAGAAATATTAGTCTGCTAGGAATCGGAAAGAAATATTAGTCTGCTAAGAATCGAAAAGAAATATTGCTCTGTGCATAATTTCAGAAAAGAGGCAAGCATGAAAAAAGTGATATTGATAATGGTCGGAGTAATTCTTGTTCTAGTTTGCGTCTTTCTTGCATTAAAGATAATCACAGACGATACTAGTGCAAACGATCCAGACAAGAAGAAAGAGTCATATATTCCAAGCAAAATCGAATATAAAGAATCTGGCGGGTTCTTAGATACATCTGAATGTATATCTTTAGATGCACAAAATGAAATTCTGATATTTCAGAAGGAAACCGATGTGATAGAGTACGAGATTGATATAAAGGCACTTAGCGATGATATAAAGAAATTTATATTAAAATATGATCTGCCAAATTGGAAACATAAGGAGTCAGACGTCTTTACTTTGGATGCACAAATATTAACTATCACTATAGAATGCGATAATGGGTTTTCTTTCACACTTCATAATGATGAAGAAATTCCAAGTGACAAAGCAGATATATTTAGTGAGTTTAAGGAGCTTCTGCTTGGTTATTGCAAGTAGTTAACGCATCAGGTTTCACAGCGTTACACCCTTGTCGAAAGCGTCGACAAGGGTGTGTGTGTCCTTAAATGCATTTTGTAAAATGTACGTAAAATAAATTGTTTATATTCGCGAAACAATATATAATACATTCGAAGTGCACGCAAATTTTGGCCGCGGCTCGAAGTTAGTTTGTAACGGTGCAGATGTATTATCGGTACGATTCAGAGCCGTAAGGTGTCCAGTATGCATCATCAGCACGACTTCGGGCCGTAAGACAAGCAAGTATAAATAAACATCACGGCTTCGTGCCGTAAGATGCCAGATAATGCATCATCAGCACTACTTCGGATCGTAAGATACCCAAGTATGCATCATCAGCGCATCTTCGGGCCGTAAGATGCCCAAGTATGCAGCATCGGCGCGCCTTCGGTTCTGAAGGCATTAAAAGATGCAGAGGTAACTCTGATTTTAAAAGATATTGAAATATGAAAGAGAGGATAATTGTTTTATGTTTACTGCTATCATTATAATTGCACTGATATTTGTGATATGGAAGGTAATCGTTTTTGGAATTAAGGCAGCATGGGGGATTGCAAAGATTTTGGTTCCGGTGGTTCTGCTCCCTGTGATCGTGATAGCGCTTGTATATTTTGGCTTAAAGTATATAGCACTTCCTGTTGTAATCATCGCTGGGATTATATCTATTGTCGGCGGAAAACTAGACTCTTAATTTTGGATGCTAGATGTTGTGTGGTTTGGACGCCAGATGCTGCTTGGTTTGGACGCCAGATGCTGCTTGGTTTATCGTTGGATACTGCGCGGTTTGAACGCTAGTCACAGCTTGGCAAAATTTGGAATGAAAGCCGTCTGGACTTTTGAAAGCCGTCGAAGCTGTCTGGACTTTTGAAAGCCGTCGAAGCCGTCAAGACTTTTGGAAGCCGTCGAAGCTGTCTAGACTTTAGATACTAGATTTTGGATAAATGATTCATTTGGAACTGTTCGCGATGGAATTATCTGGAAAGGGAATTTTTGATGAATGAAGTGATTGATGTTAAAAAATTAAAGAAGGGATTGTCCGAGCAGGATGCAGCCGAAAGCAAGGAAAAATATGGTACAAATGAGCTTGCAAAGAAGGAGCAAGTGTCGCTTTGGTCCATGTTTATAGGTGCATTTGACGATATCTGGATAAAGGTGCTTTGTACAGCGCTTGCACTTAAGGTTGTACTTGCTGTGATGGGGGCATTCATTCCAGCTATGGCAGATGGCAATAGCGTCATAGAGATCATAAGTATAGTGCTGGCAATCGCCCTTGCGACAGGATTTAGTACGCTGTCAGAGTATCGAAATACGTCAAGGAGCGAGGCCTTGCAGGAAGAGTATAATAAGACATATGCAAAGGTCATTCGCGGCGGTCAGCTGCTGAAGATACTTACGAGTGAGATTGTCAAAGGCGATACGATTCTGATTCAGGCAGGTGACAAGGTTCCTGCAGATGGAGTGGTATTTGATGGCAGCGTAAAGGTCTCACAGGCAGCACTAAATGGCGAGTCAAGAGATGAAGATAAGATCGCAGCTGATACCATGAAAGACGCAGAATCGACAGATTATTCATCACCATCCAAGATATTTATGGGCTCAGTAGTGACAAGTGGTGAAGCATATATGGCAGCCACAGTTATCGGAGATGATTCAGAGTTAGGAAAGATAAATAAAGCCCTGACTGATGTCGATAAATCGGAAGAAAGAAAGGATACATCCAGCCTCAAGCTCGAAAAGGTTGCAGCAGGAATAGGCAAGATAGGGGTCTGCGCAGCTGTTGCCGCAGGTGTCCTCCAAGTGGTGTTGTCCATTATAAGGGCTGACTCGGGTGTCACAGCAGCTTCTGTGCTGATGCTTGTTGCTGAGGCAGTGATGCTTATGGCGTCTATTGTTATTATGGCAGTGCCTGAAGGACTTCCGATGATGAATAGCCTCGTTCAGTCCATGAATACAGAATCCATGTACAAGAAGAATATTTTAGTAAGCCACAAAGCTGCATTTTCTGATTCGGCATATATGAACCTGTTATTTAGCGACAAGACAGGCACTATCACAGAAGGAAATCTCTCACTTGTAGAATTCATAATGGGGGACGGAACCATTATTGACAAGCTGCTAAATGTCGAATTTATCGAAGCAATTGTCCTGAACAACCTGGCAAAGGTTTCAGAGGGCAAAGCTATAGGCAGCAACAACATGGACAGAGCCCTTCTCACATATGCTATAGACAATGACTGTGCCGATATTGAAAAGCCTTCAGGTGTAAAGAAGGTCAATGGATTCGATTCGGAAAAGAAATGCGCGACTGCTGAGTTAAATGACGGAACGGTATACTGGAAAGGCGCGACAGAAAATATTATTGACAAGATCACACATTATGTCACACTTGGCGGTGATGAAAAGGAATTTAGGGCATCTGACAGAGAAAAAATAGAGATCCAGATGCACAATCAAGCCAAGAGGACGATGAAGCTCTTGTCTGTATGCAAAATTTCAGAAGGCAAAACGATTCTTCTTGCGATTTTGTGCCTGAGAGATAATGTCAGAAAAGATGCAGTCGAGACTGTAGAGGTGCTGAATAATGCGGGCATTCAGGTAGTAATGGTCACTGGTGACGCAGAAGAGACTGCTGTCGCAATCGCCAAAGAGGCGGGGATTGTCAGGGATGAGAAGACTGACGTTGTACTTTCACATGACGAACTCCAGGCAATGTCTGACGACGAGATAAAGAACATTTTGCCAAACCTGAGAGTTGTGAGCCGTGCAAAGCCTCTTGATAAGAAAAGACTTGTATCACTTGCACAGCAATTAGATGATGTATGCGGTATGACGGGAGACGGCGTAAATGACGCCCCTGCTCTCAAGCAGGCAGATGTGGGATTTGCTATGGGAGACGGCACAGCAGTCGCTCAGGAAGCAGGGGATGTAGTTATCCTAAACAACAGCCTGACATCTATCAAGGATTGTGTCCTAAACAGCAGAACGATGGCAAGATCAGTCGGAAAGTTCATAATATTCCAGCTCACAGTAAATATCAGCACACTTTTGATAAATATCTTAGCTCCGATCTTAGGATGGACAGAGCCATTCTCAATTGTCCAGATACTTTGGATCAATCTCATAATGGATACGCTTGCAGCTATGGCATTTGGCGGAGAGCCTATGCTAGACAGATATATGAACGAAAAGCCAGCGAAGAGAACAGACAATATCCTCACCGGATTTATCAAATCAGCAATCGGTGTTAGTTCAGTATTCATTACAATTGTCTCGCTGCTTATACTTGAAAATATCGGCGGCATTACCGACTTTGCAACACCTGCAGGATGCGCAGATCCGGAATTATACAAGAAAACATTTATGTTTGCATTCTTTATTTATGCGATTATCTTTAATAGCCTAAATACCAGATCAGACAGATTTAACTTGTTTGAGCATATCGGTGAAAATAAGAGATTCATACTTGTAATGGGTGCAATATTTATCATGCAGACAGTGATCATCGAGTTTGGAGGAAGCGTATTTGGCACTACGATGCTTGATATCAAGACATTGTTGATTTCCATTCTGCTTGGCATAATTATCATTCCCGTAGATTTGATAAGAAAGATCTTTGTAAGTAAGACTCACTGAGACTAAAAATCAGCTTTATTTTTGTAGTGAAACATTGTATAATACTCGTGTAATTAGGATTGGTTTGAAACAAGAGGATTTAGAGCAATGCGTTGCGCTGCGTTACATGCTGATTTTGCAACAATAAAGAGCGAACGACCTAAAGAAAGAAAAAGCAAAATAGCAAAATAAAATAGCGAAAGATAAGACGTAAAGACGACAGACGTATTGCGCCCATGGATTCTCTATGGGTGCCGTACGTCTTTTCTATTATATGTGTGCCATTATATGTGCTATCATATGCACCGTATGTGTGCCATTATATATGCTACCATATGCACCGTATGTGTGCCGTTATGCGCGCTATCAGATATCTGATATTAGATGCGGCTTTATGTGCATTTTTAAAATCCAAATGTTTTCCCAATCACAAGTCAAAGGCATTTTTACGTAATAGTTTTTTGCGAAAGGAGAGAGCAAAATGAAAAAACGTATTTTGGCAGTAGCGTTGACTCTGGCTATGCTGCTTGCGATGCTTCCTAGTATGAGCCTGACAGCAGCTGCGGAGGAGACAAGCATAGGTTCGACTGTCTGGGATGGCACTGCTGACACATCATGGTATGACATGACAAAGACAGAATTCACTATCACTACAGCAGCTCAGCTGGCTGGTCTGGCACAGATTACAACTCCAGACAAAAATAGTTACGACGAATGGACAGCTGGCACATCGAAGGCTTCTAAGGCTGAAGGCATCGATGTAGACTCATTCTTAGGAAAGACAGTCAAGCTAGGTGCTGATATTGACCTTAACGGCTACGATTCGACAGGAGCCGAAGCACAGCGCTGGTATCCTATTGCAGAGACAAACAACTGGGGAGAAGGCGGTCAGGGCACCTCAAATGGCACATTTGACAATACATATTGGAGAGGCACATTTGACGGATGCGGTCATACGATTTCAAATATACGCGTAAATGGCGCTATAGAATGCAGCCAAAACTATGGTGGATATCAAGGATTTATCAGTGCTATCGGCGAAAATGGCATTGTAAAAAATCTTGGAATTTCGTCAGGAACTATTTACGGACGTGTCTGTGGCGGCATAGTGGCTTATGCACCGATCGAAGCACCAGCGTCAGTATCTACATGGCCAAAGATCATGAATTGCTGGACAAATGTCAATATTTCAGGAAATGGCAGCAGCTCACGTCCATCAGGAGGCATCTTTGGCGGCCAGGGCGCACGCAATGACTGGGTCTGCCTCATAAATTGCTATGTTCGCGGAACTACCTCAAATCTGACTAGCCAAGGAGGCGTAGGCGGTTTTGTAAATGGTGTCGTTGCAGGCTGCTACAACACAGGTAAAGTTGCAAATTCTGCAGGCAGCTCAGGCTATGGCGGCTCTATAGTTGCGACATTAGAAAGTATCATTCAGGGACAGTCGACAAAGGTCATAGTAAGAGAGCTTGCCGACAACACTAAGCTTCAGGAAGGCTTATTTGTAAATAATTTTGCTCTTTCAGGAACACATGAAAATCTCTATCGCTTCGGAGGTGCAGATTCCGGTCCATATAATGCAGTCACTACAGGCTTCTCAACAGCAAACGAACTGAAGGCAGCAGCCTCGACGCTTGGCAGTGGTTATGCATCTGACAGCACCGATGCAAGTATAAATGACGGTTATCCTGTATTATTCTGGCAAGCAGGGCAGTCAGAGCTTAGCATCGCCGGTGCGACTATAGATCCTATTCCTGACCAGAAATACACTGCGTCAGAAGTTCAGCCTTTCCCTGTAGTAAAGCTGGGAGATCAGACACTTACCTATGGTACAGATTATCTTGTGCAGTGGGAAGACAATATTGAGCCAGGCACAGCAAAGCTGACAGTAATCGGTGTAGGACGTTATACAGGAACATTAGAGCCTGTAAGTTATAAAATCCTAGACATTGATTGGACCGGTGTCACAGTAGACAAGCCGGCAGACAGCTGGGTTTACGGTGAACCAGTAACTCCTCCTCTTACAGTAAAAGACAGTGAAGGAAATGTCTTAACCTTAGGCCGCGATTACAGCATAATATGGAAAGACAACGATAAGGCTGGCACAGCTGCAGCAACCATAACAAACCTAGGCGGTACGAAAACTGGACCATCGACTACATTTGAACTTTATGAAGCATCATCTTCACTTAGCGGCTCAGGTACGGAAACAGATCCATATCTGATTTCAAACAGATATGATCTGCAATTCCTCGCAAATAAAGTGAATACAGCAGAAGGCAATTACCGCACAGCATACTACAAGCTGACTCAGGATATCAGTCTTGATCCTAAGGATGGCGAACCAGAAAACGATCCTGTCGGCATATATGCATCCTTAGTTGACTCAACTACAGGAGATGCCATAGAATATTATGCACCTTTTGCAGGAAGCTTCGACGGTGACGGCCACAGCATCACTGTCAACTGGGTAGATCGCGCAAAGACTGCAGCTATCGGCGATTTAGAGTGCAAAAAATTATATACTCTAGGTCTGTTTGGCTGCGTAGGCACAGCAGAAAATGATATAAAAAATCTTACTACTGACTGGAATACCACAGTTACTATAAAAAATCTGACAATAAATGGAAAAATCAGTGAATGTTCTGATGCAGGCATACAATATGCTGCCCCTGCAGCAGCACGTGCGCAGTGCTGCAAATTTATCATGTCAGACGTAACAAATAATGCTGATCTTTCCTTTACATCTACTGAGACTGGAAGCGGCAATCCTCAGCTAGGCGGTATTGTCGGATATGGCGCTTCAGATGATACATTTACAAATGTTATAAATAATGGTTCCGTAAATTCTTCAAAGAAAAGTGCAGGCGGGATCTATGCATATTTTATAGGTTCAGGAGATACTGCAAGTGAATCGGCAGGAGCACATTTTAAAGCTTTGACTAAAGTTATAAATAATGGAGATGTCACTAGTGGTGCATCTACAGCTGGAGGCATAGCTGGCACAAATAGCATTCAAAGTGATTGCTCTATAAGCATGCTTGAGTGTGCAAATACAGGCAATATAACTGCATCAGCAAATGTCGCAGGATTTTTGCCTGCAGCAGCTACATCAGGAAATACTGGCACATGGGAAATCACTGCCTGCTGCAATTCCGGCGAGCTCAAAACAACTAAAACTGGCAATTATTCGATATATGCGGCTGGTCTTTTCGCATATGGGCCTTACGGAAGTCTGACTATAAAGGATTGCTACAATAGCGGCGATATTACAAATGCTGCCACAGGCTCATCATCCACAACTGCGGGTCTGGTAGCATATGACAAAGGTACTACAAATGTCAAGGGAGATCGTACCATTACTGGCTGCTACAATTCAGGAAAGCTGAATGCCACTAAAAATGTCGGAGCTTTCATCGGAATTACAAAAGCAGGAGCTTTGGCAGGCAAGGCAACTGAAAAAAATCCTTATGTAAATACTACCATCAGCGGCATGTATATAGATACATGTGCTAATGCCATCGGCAATAGTGAAACTGTAGGCGGGACAGTTACAGACAATACAATATCCAAAACCGAAGCTGAGCTTAAGGCAGCTGCTGAAGAACTAGGTGAAAACTATAAGTCAGATCTTGCAGACGATGCTGCCATAAATGGCGGATATCCTATTTTATACTGGCAGGCAAACGAGCCAGCAAAAAGTGCAAGTATCATCTGCAGAAATTATGGCTCAGACTACAATATTGTAATGTATGCAGCTGACAACATGCCTGCAGAAGGAAATGCATATTATGTAAATGGAATAAACGAACCGATGAATTATGTCGCAGACTATACCAGGATCTTTACTGGCACGGACTATGACAAGATATTCTCAGGCAAGAATGTATTTGTACTCCTTGTTCCTTCATCCTCTACAGATATCACACCTGAAAAAGAAGGAGATATCACTATAAGCGAAGCGGCAGGAACTTATGCAGACTGGACAGATGATGATGACATCGTATGTTCAAAGACAGGTATAGGCCACAACTATGGCACTTGGACGCAGTCAGGCATCACATATACAAGAGTATGTGCAGATTGCGAGAAGAGCATATCATTTGACGCTGATCTTACAAAAACAGAAGCTGCTTCTATTGCAAATGTGAAAGCAGAAGGAAAAAATCTGACATTTGAAATTTCAGGACTCGGCAGCGATGAAATGATAATTGCAGCAGCTGATGGTGAAGACGGACAGGCTTCTTCAGCAGACGAAATCACAGTAGGCACAGATGGTAAGTACAGCATTATACTGAAGCAGGGGACAAGCATTGTGTCAAGAAAGATTGGTGACGCAGATGGAAATGGTGCCATAAATGCCGAAGATGCGGGCGTGATGCTTCTGGCATCTACAGGTGCAATCACACTCACAGGTGCAAATAGCGCAGCAGCAAATGCGATCAGTTTAGGTACAAATGACATAGCGGTAAATGCAATCAGCTCAGTTTCAAGCTTGAACTATACTGAACGCGCCCTTAAACTTCTAGATTATATGACAGGAAAGTGCACAGTTTTACGCTAATTCGCCAGAAAACAATATTGGTGCGCATTGTGCACACAAAGTGAATAGAGCTGCGCTAGACGCATGCATAAATCAGCATTGCTTTAGCGACCTTAAATATTAATATTTGAATCATTTTACCCCCACGGGCAGGCGCAAATATCAGGCGCCTGCCCGTGCGGGTATTGCCGTAATTATCAGGCGCCTGCCCGTGGGGCATTGTCGCAATTATCAGGCGCCTGCCCGTGGGGGTATTGCCGTAATTATCAAGCGCCTGCCCGTGGGGCATTGCAATATTACAGTTTGTCAGCCCACAGGGAAATTGTAATATTCTCTTATACAGTTCTCTTATACAATTTTCATGCCCGTGGGGCATTGTCGCAATTATCAGGCGCCTGCCCGTGGAGCATTGTGTCATTTTAGTGAAATTTTTACAAATTCATCCTTTTCGATTGAAATTATTTAACCAATTTATTAAAGTAGTTGAGTGAATCAATGTTTGATGGTATATATTTTTTTGAATGAGGGTGAATTTTATGAATGATATTAAAGAACAAAGGACAATGCGCATGGGTGTGCGCATAATCTATTATTTTCTCGGAATGCTCATTATGGCATTAGGTATAGGTATTTCGGTAAAATCAGATTTGGGAGTGTCGCCTGTAAGTTCGATTCCTTATATGATGACTTGCGTCTGGGGAATTGAAATGGGAAGGGCGACTATTATATTTCATGTCGCACTTGTTCTTCTTCAGCTTATTATTTTACGCAAAAATTTTAGGCTTAAGAATTTTCTCCAAGTACCTGTAGGTTTTATTTTCGGATATTTGACAACGCTAAGCAATTATATAATGTCATTTTTCCCGTCGCCAAGCAGCTTTGGGATAAGGCTCGCGATGATGCTTGTCAGTGCTGTTCTGATAGCAGCAGGTGTATTTCTTTATGTTCCTACTGATTTGATTCCGCTTGCAGGCGAAGGATTCATGATTGCAGTGTCAGAAACAGCAGGCTTTCAGTTCTCAAACGTAAAGCTTGCATTTGACAGCTCAATGGTTATAGTTTCTCTTATTGTATGTCTG
This sequence comes from Anaerovoracaceae bacterium, assembly GCA_963648085.1. Classification (GTDB taxonomy): domain Bacteria; phylum Bacillota; class Clostridia; order Peptostreptococcales; family Anaerovoracaceae; genus Alangreenwoodia. Next base: position 1,080 of record CAVJDC010000055.1, on the reverse strand, counting down.
ATATGCATTCACAGCATGGGAAGCGTTGGAATCGGCACGATAATCGCAGCTGTACTTGTAGGTCTCATAGTAAAGTTTTTTACAAAATGCTTCGGAAAATTTACTGACAAGATGCTGTATGTAAATGCAGAGGCACACGCTTGATAAATTCAAAGCTAAGCCATCATTAGTATGCTTGGAAATGATTTTCTTGCCATCACCTAAGCGGAGCAGATGCTCCGCTGACGCACATGTTCCGCTGACGCTGACGCAGATGCAGACGCTCCGCAGACGCACATGCTCCGCTGACGCTGATGCAGATGCTCCGCTGACGCTGACGCAGATGCAAGATATGCGGCATGCATTCTCCAAGAAAGCTTAAAGGTGCTCTTCCATGTTATGTCTATGAAAAAGAATAACTTTAAAATATTAAGTAATCGAGGAGTACTATCGATTTTTTTTCACATAAAAAAAATTTAAAAAATTTTAAAAAAGGGGATGACAAATTGATATTTTTGGTGTAAACTCATACATGTTGCGCGGTAGTGCTGGAATAGGCAGACAGGCACGTTTGAGGGGCGTGTGTTGTAGTGACGTATGGGTTCAAGTCCCATCTACCGCACCATAACTAGACACCAATTTTGATACAATGCGTATCACGATTGGTGTCCAGTTTCTTTTTGTAAAGTCTTTGATTTGCAAGGCTTTCTCGATACTTTTTAACGATAACAGGCTCTGCGGCTGCCCAGAAACGAGTGTCGCAGAGCCTTTTTTCATTTTTGTCGGTAAACTTTTTAACGAAAGGTATTAAGGGGTGTGCATTTGGTCAGAGGAATAATTAAAAGGTGCAACGCTATTACGGTTCAGCGACTCGTCCGTAATTGTCACAATCAAGGGAGCAATTCATGCTAGTGTGCTCCATCATTCGATTTTTGAGTGGTGAACAAATCCATCCCTTGCGAATTTCGATAATACTATTTTTGAGAAAATCGGCGATGAAGTGCGGTCACTTGCGGATGAAGTCCCGTTTGACATCACCGACTCGTGAGAGCGGGTTCAGCCGGGCAGCATTTCGTCCTATGCAGAAACCAGGTAGAAAGT
>CAVJDC010000054.1:0-11819 GCA_963648085.1 Anaerovoracaceae bacterium | reverse complement strand
CATATCAGCGATGTTCAGGCTTCTCCAATTAGGCTTGTCAGCGCATCTTAAGTGAGATTTCCTGCGAAATCCTCTAACGCAGCTTATCCCAGTGCTCTACGCCTGAGTCGTCGATATAGTAATCGTGGGCGTTGGTTGCTTCTACGATATTTGCATATGCCCAGTGTGCTGTCGTCACGTCGTTGAACTTGACGAGCTTGCTTGCATTTGCAGATATGAATGTCTCGTCTGGTGTGCGCTCTAATACGCGGTTGACGAGTACTACAACCTCTGCTCTTGTGATATTTGAATCTGGATGGAACGTTCCGTCCTCATATCCTGTGATCCACTTCTTTGTAGCTGCTGAGATGATATAATCATATGCCCAGTGGCTCTCGTCTACATCCTTAAAGCTTACGCTTCCTGTGCTGAGTGAATCGAAGCGTGATGCTATCGCAGCAAATTCTGCTCTTGTCACATTCTTTTCAGGATGATATGTTCCGTCTGCATATCCGTTGATTATACCCTTTGATGCAAGAGTATTTATCGCTGTCGCATACCACATATTGTCGTCTACGTCTGTGAAGCTTGCAGTCTGTGAGCCCATGCTCTTATCTACGAGCAGGTTGTAGAATACTGTCGCTGCTTCTGCACGTGTCAGATTGTCATTTGGACGGAAGTTTCCTGAAGGATTGCCCTTCATATATGCGAAATGGTCGTCCTTGATAAGTGGTGACGGATCTGGATCCGGTTCTGGATCTGGCTTTGGATCTGGCTTTGAAGGTGTTGGCGTTGGAGTCTCCTTGCCTACCTCAAATTCCTTAACCGTCGGACTGAGTGCATACTCACCTGGCTGGCTGCCTGCAGATGACTGGCTTGCTGTAGGATTGAGTATGATCGTATATGTTCCATTTGGAAGCTTTGAAAGTCCGCCTGAGATCTCTTCATATGGATCGTCTGCATACTTGCCTATGTTTTCTTTGCCAGCAGGCTGCTGCATAGTTCCGCTTGCAGCTTTATTTCCATTTGCATCGAGTACTATGTAATCAATATCGCCTACATTTACGTGTTCTGTCTTGACTTTATCATAGTCTTCTTTCAGTATGCGGCTAGCTTCGACAGTTACATTTGGAGCAGCTGATGGATCCGCAGCTATTGGATTTCCATTTGCACCATAAAGCTGCAGATTTTCAGCGATATCAAGATATACATTATTGTCTTTATCTTCTGTTGGATTTGGAGTTGCATTTTCAACATCAGCACGCTTTACATAAACGCCGCTATTATTGAATTTCACATTTGCAGGATCTGAAGCATCCTTCGCATATACAAGGATGAATTCGTTTACAGGTACATTTTTATCGCTTGTCTCTACTGTCACGCTGTCTGCATCTGGAGTGATAACTGCTTTAGCTTCCTTGTCCTTCACTGAAAGAACTCCGTCGCCTTTATAAACGTCATAGTAGTTTTGAGGATCATCAGCAGTGCCTGTCTTAAGTGTTGCCGTTATGGCAGCGCCGTCTAAAGCATCGCCTTCGCCTGCTTTTCCTACAGGAGTATATGTGATTCCAAGGTCAGCTAGCTTGTCATTCATCGGTGCTTCTGTAAGTACGCGTTTCACTTCTGAGAAGTAGCTGTCATTTTTAAGCTCTGTACCCTTCTTTACAGTCAGATTCTGTTCTATTACCTCTATATTCTTCTGGTAGATATCAAGGAGTCCGTCTGTAAGTGTGATCACATGATAATTCTTTGCATTTGCATTGATGTTGGCAGTACCGTCATATAGATCGATCTTTCCATAATCATCATTTGCATCATGGCCATTTACGTAAGCTCTGCCTGCTGCATCTTCAGCACCGCTGCGGTTTGCATCGTCTTCCTGCTTGCGCTCATATACCACGAAATTCTTGTCGATCGCGAGATCTGCAAGTGAGTCGCCAGCTATAAATCCTTCTGTCTGATATCCCATCTGAGGATTTACTTTACCATATTCGCGCTCAATCTGACGTGTGACAGCATTGATATTTGTAAGGTCATCAACGCCTGCCTTTACAGCAAGTGCCTTTGCGACTACTTCATACTTGCCAGTCTTGTAGCTTACATCGTAGTTGTCGCTCTCTACACCGGCAGTAAATATCTCATACTTGCCTACATCGCTATTTGCACGTACGTTTGATCTTGTTGCAAGCTCTTTTGCTGTATTACCAGCATTGTCCTCCATGATAAGAACGTCTGCCGAGCCCTCCTTGCCTTGAACTGTGAATGCGTTATTTGCGATCGCATCAAGTGTACCATAGACATTTCCTTTGCTGTCACTGCTTATGACAACTGCAGGTGCCTTTGTGATCGTGAGCATTCCCTTGCCAGCAGCTACGTACTTTCCGTCATCATAGCTTGCTATTACCTTGTACTCGCCGACATTCTTTGCACTTCCATCTATCTGCAGGTTGCTGTCTTCAAGCTTAACTGCGTCGTCGTTTGAAGTGTAATATTTTGAATTAGCGCTCTTTACTGTATCGTCAAATACATAAGTGTCCTCGCCTATCATGCTGATATATACTGGACGCTTCTTTACGTCTACATTAGTCGTTACAACTGTCTTGTATTCGCCTGTGCCTCTTAGAGCCTTGATCGTAAAGCTCTTAGCAGCATCGCCATTTACAGATACGACTCCGTCTTCGCTGATCTTCACATTTCCTGTATCTGTCTTCCAGTTCTGGCCATCCTCGCTTACGAGCCATTCGATGACGCTTGAGCTGTTGTTGTATACGCCTGTGCCGTCAACTCTCTGTGCAACTGTGCCATAAAGTGATACGCGGAATGTGTCGCCATAGTAAACCTGTCCATTTGGAAGGCCTGTGATCTCCATATTCACAGCCGGATCACCGTCCTGAACTGCGAAGTTTGCGTCGTTATATACTGCCACGTTGTAATTTCTTGAAATCACGCCGCTAGGTGTAATAGTATAATCTCCGACTTCATTGAGATCTGGATTTGCGCCAGTTGAAGTCTTTAGGCTCATGCTTGCAAGTGCTATGAAGTCCTTATGGTCGCTGTCGCCAGCAACTAAGCCGTCAACTGTATATCTAAGCTCTGGATTTGTGCGGTAAAGCTGCTTTGTAACTGCAGCTGCTGATACCGTGATATCCTTCTTAGAAATCTTAAATGTAGATGTTTCACTATATGCTACAGTTCTGTCTGTTGCAGGAACGTGGAGCGTAACTGTATACGTGCCTGCGTCCTTTGGTGCATCATAGCTTATGCCTACGATCTCACCGCCTGTATAAGTGAAATAATATCCTGCAGGAAGTGTAGTATCAACAGCTGTCACTTCGGCGCCTTTACCATCTACAACCTTAGGTGATACTGCTGCTCCATCATAAGTCTTATCTTCTGCAAATGGGTAGTAGTGAGCAGCTTCTACCTTGTACACACTGAGTATACCGCTAGTCTTATCGACACCTTCACCTTCAGCGCTGACATCAGCCATATAACGTCCTGCTGAAACTACTGGCGCATTGTACTCATCTTTTCCTGCTGCTTCATTTGAAACCTTGAATCCTACTTTATTTCCATCAGCATTGTAATCCTGCTGCGTAGATGTAAATGTAACGATACCAGGTCTCTTCGGTGCCTGCGCGTCATTTCCAGCAAATGTAACTGCACCTGCCGATACATTCATCACGAAGCTCTCGCCGCCCTTGTAATTTTCACTGTCAGCAGGAGCTATGATGACAGTATACTTGCCATCCTTAAATGTGCTTGCTGTGCTGTCGCCTGAGCCGCTGTTTGACTTGTCATTTGTCTTGCCGCTTGACTTGTCATTTGCAATCGAAACTTCCTTGACACCTGAGCCGTCATGATAGAAGTAACGCACTGTGTAACCCTTGCCACTTTCGCTGTCGCCAGCTGTCTTGTCGCCAGCCTCATTGCCGCTAGCTGCCTTTGCAAGGGTCTTTCCGTAGTTGTCATAAACTATGAGCTTTGCAAGGTCGATGCCTTCAATTGCTGAGCTGTCAACAGTAAGCTGATTACGTGCAATCGTGAAGTCCTGAGTCTTTACGTTGCCTGCATTTGCTGCGCCTGTGCTGTCACCTGAGCCGCTGCCTGTGCCTGAGCCGCTTGCGCTGTCGCCTGTGCCGCTGCCTGAGCCTGTGCCGCTTGCGCTGTCGCCTGAGCCTGAGCCTGTGCCGCTTGCGCTGTCGCCTGAGCCTGAGCCGTCAGCTGCCTTGAACTTGTAATTTGCAGCATCTGCACCGACTATCTTTTCAGCTGTATATGTCACAGTATTCTTCACAAGAGCATCTGCAGTCTTAGTCACTGCCTTGCCCTCTGTATAGACACTGTCACCTGCAACTACGCCTGTAAGCTCTACATCGAGAACTGCTGCATCCGTAGTTCCATCATATACCTTATCCTGGATAAGCACTGAATCAATGCTTATCTCTTTCTTAGCAATCTTAAATTCATAAGGCTTACTGCTCTGCTTCTGATAATAGATACTTGCCGGAAGTACTGCAGTCACTCTATATTCGCCTGCATCAAATGGAGCATCGATTGCCTTCCATGTGCCGTCTTCCTGCTTCATCTCATAGTTAAATACTACTGACTTATCAGCCTTTGCCTGTGCAGCCTTGTGTCCTTTACCGCCATTAAACTTGACAGTTGCTGCAGCTATACGCTGCATAGTTCCGTCATATACAAGACCTGATATCTCATCTACATTTACAGATATCTCATCCTTCTTGTAGCGTACGATATAGTCTTCTTCATATGAGCTTGCTACATATCCATTGTTTCCTGTATATTCAGCCGAAACCTTGTACTCGCCTGCTGGCAGGTTGATCGCGCCCTTAGTGTCGCCGATGCCGCCGCCAAAGAGTACATGTCCATTTACTGCTGTAGCAGTGCGCTCAACTACGGCCTTGTCTGCATTCTTGTCTGCATTCTTGTCAGTAACTGTAAGAGCAATGTCTCCTCTAGGAATCGAAGCTCCGCCTGATACATAGACATCAAATGTGATATCTGTATCCTTGTAAGCTGCTGACGATGCCGGAGTTGCACGAAGCTGAACTTCTGCATCTGCTGCCTTAGCGATAAGGATATTTGAATAATATGTCTTCTTTGACTTTACTGTGCGTTCTTCGTCATTATCTACAGTAATAACTGCACGGTAAGCATATCCAGTCTTTGGTTCTACTGTCGCCTCATGGCCTGTCGCTTCGCTTATCTCAAGCCACTTGCTGCTAGCTGGATCATTTTCATTTACTGCCTTAGTATATTGCCACTTGACAGTATAATTTACATTTTCTGTAAGATTTGTATAATCTGCCGGGCTAGCCACAGTCGCTGCAGTTGTGCCTTCCTGTGCGTCTAAAGTATATATATTCTTTAGCTTGAGTACAGTAGCTGAACCGTCTGAAACCAATATATCTTCAGGTGCGTAGATCACGATGCCGCCTGTAGAATTTGACGGTGATTCTATCACCTTATTCTGTACGTCAGCATGTGTAAATACTGTAGAAGAATATACTGTTACCATTCTGTCTGCAGTCGTTGCTTCTATAGGGCTTAGAGCATTATATGCGCTGTCGCCTGAGTACTTAGCAACTATATATACATTCTGCAGCTTGCCATCCTTGTCAGTTGGCAGAGTCTTTGTAGTGATAGAAGCATAGAATTTTCCATCACGCTTTACAAGCTTAGCTTCATTGCTGCCGCCGTCTGAAGCATTTGAAGATACAACCTTATTTAAAGCTGTAAGCTCGCTGCTAAGTGCATAGTAGAATTCTACTGTTCCTGTAGGGTCTACTGTATACTTTGCATCAGCAGGCTTAACTTCTGCATAAAGTGTGATCTCATTGCCGTCATAAACTGCATCTGTATAAGGTGCTGCAAGTGTTGCCTTGCTTGTAGTAACTTTTACTGTCACATCCTGAAGGCCTGAGCCGATAATGTTTGAATATTCTGTATCGATACGTTCATCATTCTTTGGCTCTGCAAAGAGATTCTTTGTAGTGCTGACTTTTGCTCTGTAGCGATAATCCTGTGAAGCAGGCTTAACTGTGCAGCTGTGTGAATTTTCTGCTCCAGGAACCTTCTCCCAGTCTATGCCATTTGTGCTCTGCTGCCATTCTATACTATATTCGCCATTTGTGCTGCTTGCACCAGCTGCACCACTTGCGCCAGCTGCGCTGCTTGTGCCATTTTCAAGCTTTTGGTCATCTGTAGTATAGATGCCGTCTCTAAGCGTAAGCGTATAAGTGCTTCCTGCAGTAAGTGTATCTGCATTTGCATCATTTTCGCCTGTCGCGCTTACAAGAAGCTTTTGTGCATCTTCAGTATTTTCAATCTGTACAGACCATACCTTGTAGTCGACATACTTTTTCGCATTATTCTCTATAGTAGAGCTGTCCTTTTCCGCAAAGGTAGTGTCTCCGAGATATTTTACGTAGAGCTTAAGTGCGCCCTGAGGAAGAGCTTCAGTCGTGATACTTGCTGATGCTGTCTTTTTATCAGATGTGTCAGAAAGTTTAACTTTCTCGCCTATCACAACATCGTCATTTGTTGCCGTAATGTAATGGAATTCAACCCATCCTGTAGGCATAGAATTTGTGCCGCTTACATTTACAGTCAGCTTTACGCTGTCGCCATAATGTGAGCCATTTCCAGACGTACTGCCAGACGTGCTGCCTGAGCCGCTGCCTGAGCCGCTGCCAGTAGTGCCAGTTTCTGGTTTGTATGTCTCATTTGCAATAAGCTTAACTGTAGGGTCTGCAAGCTTTCCTATCGTTGCAGTACGTGATGTCGCTCCATTCTTCATATGTCCAATTGGTACTAATGTAAGACGGAAGCTGTCTCCTTCCTTGCCGCTTTCGATCTTGTATGTATCGTCATCAGCGCCGGCGATATTTACGAACATCCCCTTATTTGAATTCTGTTCCCACTGATATGTGAAATCAGTGTCTTCCTCAAGTATTCTGCCGTCCTTAGCCTTGACATCACCATCAAGTGCAAATTTGATATTTGTATCAGCTGGAAGGTCTGTGATCTTGCCTTTCGCAGTGCTCCAGTCATAAATACCAAATACGCCGAGTATGCCCTTTGCTGATTTGATCACAGGAGTAGCGATAGATGCAGAACGGATTGCTATCGTGACTGACTTGTTATTATTGGCATCCACAGCATCAGCTGTGCTCTCGCCATAAGTATCATTTGCCATGAACTTAGCGCCGAATACATCTTTGTTTTCATCAGTACCATTTTCAGCATTATATTTTGTTTCATCATAAGCTGACATAGGTACTTCTAATGTAGCAACTCCGTCATGAATGTCTGCAGGTACTGTATTTATCGGCTCACCACTAAGGTCGCCATTGCGGTAGAAGTAAACATATCCCGAAGTGACTGCGTCGCCATTCTCATCAATCACCTTAGCCTTCAGAGTCACATTTTCATTTTCATATTCGGAATCGAGTGTCTCGCTGCCATACTTGCCAGCTGTATCTGTCACGCTGAGTGTGATCTCAGTAGCTATAACGACAGAGCCTACTGTTTTCATCTCGAGGCTTTCTACTACGTTGCTGCCATCCCATGCACGTTTGTACTCGCCTGCCGGCTTTACAACAGCCTTGTACTTCGCATTCTTGTGCTTTGGAGTGACTGTGATAGAGTCGCCTGAGTTTGCAACTGCAGTCCATGTGCTGCCATTGTCATAGCTTACCTGCCACTCAACCTTGTAGTCCTTGCCGCATGTGAGTGGTGTGCTCTGAGTCTGACCGCCCTGGCCCTGACCGCTCTGACCGCCCTGGGTCAGAGTACCCTGGCGATAAATTTTAGGAATAGTCAGAGTGTACTCAGTATTTGCAACTAGGTCGCCAGTGTAAGAAATTCCTTCCTTTGTAATACTGATAGTCGTTCCATCTGAAACGATCTTATTTGATTCTACGCTTATCTTTGCTACGCAAGTCTTAGCTTCATCTTTTGAAGCTTCGCCTGATGTCTTGTATACAGTATTTCCTACAAATATTGCATAGTAATATACATCTGCTGCTGCTTCCGAGCCTTCAACATAATCCGGTGCTGTCACTGTGATGACTGCTTCACCCTGAGTTGTCAGATCAGCATATCCTATATACTCGTCATTCTTATTTGTACCATCTACATATCTGTAGAACTTAACTGTACCTGTCGCAAATTCTTCTGCATCTGCTGCGTCTACTACCTTTGCTGTAAGGATGACATCCTCGCCTTCCTTGTATACAGCTTTGTTTGCTGTAAGTGTAGTCGTAGTTTCTGCGGCTGTAGAATCTGGATTGAGAAGAATTGCTATGCTAGAAGGCATCGTATAATTTGAATTTGCTGCAGGTCGTACTATTACGCGGTAAGCAGCATGTGTATTTCCAAATATCGCGTCATTTAGCGTCTCGCCTGTGCCTGTAACTGTAGTCCAGCTGTTGCCGTCTTCAGCATATTGCCATTCAAGCGTATAATCCTTATCGATCGTAAGTGCTTTTTTAGTGTCGTCCTTTGCATAAACCTTAGGAGCTTTAAGATCATATGACTTTCCTACTACTACCTTGTCAGGAGCGACAGTATCTGTTCCGTCATTTATGACGATTGCATCTTCCTCTTTAACAGTGAGAGTTGCGGAGCGAACTGTTATGGTCTTTCCATCAGCATCCTTAGAAGCGTCATATGCACTAGTTCCGCTGAATTCTGCTGTGAATTTATACTTATTTGTCGCGCCATCAGTCATATCATATGCCGGCATAGTAATATCGAGAGTCGCCTCACCGTCTACAACTGTGACATTTCCTATAGCTGCGCCTGTGGCAGTGGTATTTCCTGTAGTTACGTCATATCTCTTAAATGTCACGCTGCCGCCATTTATATTATTCGTGCCTTCCTTGACAGTCGCTGTAAGCTTTACAGTTGAGCCTTCAAAGGCTTCACCTTTCATCTTAGTGCCAGGTGTCACATCTGTAGTAAGAGCAGTCTTGCTCTCAAGCTTTTTGCCTATAGAAACTGTCTCAAGGCTGATGCCATCTCTTGGTTCTACATAATATGAGTCTTCTGAAGCATTATACTTCGGATAGATGACTGCAGTATAAGCTGCCTTGTCATGTGTCGGTGTCACTGTAACCTTAGTAGGGTCAGAGCTTGAGATTTCACTCCAGCTTCCGTCTTCATCTCTGCTTAACCACTTTACTGTATAATGCTTATTTGCAGTAAGAAGAGTAACTGGTGTAGAAGTATGAATCTCGACTGCATCTACTACACTTGGAATTTCAAGTGTATATGCAGTGCCTACCTGTAGCTTTTCGTTGTCAGTGTCAACTAACTTATCAGCTGCATCTTTAACAGTGAACTTATTGTATCCGAAGGTCTTAGGCTGAGAATCACTTCCGCCATAAGTTGTAATCTCAGGAGCGTTAGGAGTGATATTCAGATCCGCTGCAGTCTCAGAAGGTGCATATTTGCCTGTTCCTGAATACTCAGCACGGATATTTATCACGTCGATGCTAGTCACCTTGAACCTATATGAAGCTGTGCCATTAGCATCAATCTTCTTTACTCCAAGCTGTGCGCCTGTGTCTGCATTGATAAATGTGACAGTGCCTGCACTTACAGGACTAGCCGCAGCAGCTGCGCCACCTGCGCCTGTGCTGCCTGGAGTTTGGCCTGAGCCTGCGCCTGCGCCTGTGCTGCCTGCAGTGTAAGTCACAGAAGCAGTTACAGTCACTTCATTTCCTACATATACATCATCTGCAGGTGTAGTCTTTTCAAGTGTCGTAGTTGTAGGTACGAGTGTGCCCTTAGTTGATACAAATGTAAGGCCTTCAATTGGCTTTTTGTAGCTGCCCTTAGGAGTAACTACAGCCTTGTACTGGTCTGTGACTGCTGACGGAGTCACTTTCATGGTCGCACCTGAACCAAGTGAGTTCCATGTAGAGCCGTCTGTGCATACATACCATTCGATCAGATAATCTGTGCCATATGTAAGCGAAGCAGGTTCTGTACCGCCTGCTGCCGTATTCTTTACTCCCTTTTCATATATCTTAGGAAGCTTAAGTGTAGCTTCTGCGTCAGGCTCAGCTGTATATACAGCGCCACTTTTGTCGAGTATCGCAGTACCAGTGGTGATATCAGGATCGCTTACTATCTCAACTGATCTTGAAGCAGCGCTTACAGTATTGTCTTTGTCTTTTGCTGCATCATTTGCGATGGCATCTGCCGCATAGAGGACTCCATCTCCCTGGTATTCTGCCGTATAAGTGACAGGTGTTCCAGTATATGCAGGTGCCTTGACAGTTATGCTTGCTATGCCTGCACCGTCTACAGCTACCAGCACTTCCTTTGTCTTTGTGCTGTCTTTTTCATCCGGTACTGTAAACTTAACTGTACCGCCAGAAATGCTTGTCGTGCCTTGCTTTGGCGATGCTGTGAGAGTTATCTCACCATCTTCAAATGGAGCTGCATTGTCTATCGTAAGATTTGTAGTCGTCTCAAGAAGTGCGGATGTTGACGCACTGAGTACATTTGAGACTATTCCATTTGCAGGCTCTTCGTACTTGCCAATAGGAAGTATAAGAGCTCTGTAGCTATAATTATTGCCCTTTGGCGTAACCTTGACACTCTGGCTGCCGCGCGCAAATTCGCTCCAGCCTGAGCCGTCATTTACCTGCCAAATTACGATATAGTCTTTGTTTTCTGTGACAACAACAGTGCCGCCAGTAGTCTTAGCATTTAAGCTAAGCTTTAAAGTATTTTCTTTTCCAAGTGAGAGCGAAGCCTCGCCAGTGCCTGCACTTATTCCGCTGCCTGCACTGCCTGCAGCGTCAGTGTCAACTGCAATCTTTGCTGTATAATCAAGCGTCGTAGATTTTACAGTTACATTTGCAGTTGCAGTTGCACTATTAAATGCACTATTTCCAGAATATACTGCCTTTACCTCAGACTTTCCAGCTTCTGGGAAAGTGATGTCGCATGATGCCTTTCCCTCTACTAGTGGAACACTTGCCACAAATACATCATCACGATAAAATGACACACTGCCGCCTACTGCACCTGCAAATGCTGCAGTATATGTATATGCATTCTTTTGATATATGTCGCCGTTAGGTCCAGTGACAGACTTTGTAGTGCTATCAGCCTTTTTCACATCGCCTAAAGGACCCACCTCAAATGCGCCTTTTGTATAATCACCCTTAGGTGAAACAATTGCCTTGTATGTATATTCGGCACTTTCAGGCTTTACCTTAGCTGAGGCATTTTCTTCGCCGTCAGTAACCTTCTTCCACTTACCGTCGCCTTTATTTTCATAATATGTGACAGTATAATCAGTGTCTTTTGTAAGCTTATCTCCTGCGCTATTCTTCACAGAGCCGCTTAAGCTAAGTGTCGATTCGCTTCCGACCTTAAGAGCTGGATTAGCTGCAAGAGCTGCGCCTCCATCAACTATCGAAATCGATTTTACTAAGACACTGCTTGCTGCAGCATTTGAAGCCGCATAAGTCGTAGTTCCGTTGTACTTAGCACTAAAGCTTACAGACTTTGTGCCTCCGCTAAGTGCCGGAAGTGTATACGTAAGCTTATCACTCACATCTACAGTACCGATAGCATATCCGTCAGCATAATATGTCACAGTACCATCAGTGACACTAGCCGCAGAAGTGTCAGAAACGTCAGTACCTTCCTTTACTGCAGCAGAAAGCTCGACTGTAGAGCCTTCATTTGCATATGGAGTCGCAGCACTTCCTTCAGTTTCAAGTGCATTGCCATCCTGCTTAAGATTTAAGGCAATCGAAGTCTCCTGCTTGGTTGAAGTTTGACCAAGT
>CAVJDC010000053.1:0-12003 GCA_963648085.1 Anaerovoracaceae bacterium | reverse complement strand
CACGGCGATGCAGAGGATACAGCATGGCATAGAGTAAGACACGGCAGTGCAGAGGACGAAGCAGGTCAAAGAGTATGACACGGCGATGCGGAGGATGCAGCATGGCATAGAGTAAGACACGGCGATGCAGAGGATACAGCAGCGTGAAAAAATAAAATGTGAAGGAGATAAAATTAGTTATGGATTACATGAAACTGGCGGAATTGCTATTTCCGCATATTACAAAGACACCTGAAGACTATGAGGAAATTTTCCCTAAGAGAGAGCTTCCTGAAGGGGCAAAAGTCACAAGACTCGGACCTAGCCCTACAGGCTTTATCCATCTAGGAAACCTTTACAGTGCATTTGTAAATGAACGTCTTGCTCATCAGAGCGGAGGCACGTTCTTCCTTAGGATTGAGGATACTGATGACAAGAGATTCGTAGAGGGTGCAGTCGAAACCATCGTAAATGTACTGGATTATTTTGGAATTGCTTTTGATGAAGGTGCAGCGATTGAAGGGGATATCGGAAATTATGGCCCTTACCACCAGAGCCACAGGGCTGAGATTTATCAGACATTCATCAAACAGCTTGTTCAGAGGGGTGCTGCATATCCTTGCTTCCTCACTGAGGAAGAAATTTCCGAAATCAGAAGCAAGCAGGAGGCTGAAAAGCTGAATCCTGGCATTTATGGCAAATGGGCGGTGAGCAGAGAACTTACTTATGAGCAGATCGAAGAAAATATAAATGCCGGAATGCCTTACGTTATCAGGCTCAAGTCATCCGGAAAGACTGATGTACCTCCTGAAGAAAGGGAGACTATTACTGTGGAGGATGCTATCAGAGGACCTATCACTATGCCTGCAAACAACATGGATATAGTTATCCTCAAGGCGACGGGCATTCCTACATATCATTTTGCGCATGTTATAGATGACCATTTTATGAGAACTACTCATGTCGTAAGAGGCGAGGAATGGCTTTCATCTCTTCCTATACATATCGAGCTCTTTGAGCTTATGGGATGGGAGCATCCAATTTATTGCCATACAGCACATCTGATGAAGATTGGAGAAGAGGGCACAAAGAGGAAGCTTTCTAAGAGAAAGGATCCTGAGCTTTCACTTGACTTCTACAGAAAAGATGGATATTATCCGCCTGCAGTAAGAGAATATCTCATGACCATTCTCAACTCAAACTTCGAAGAATGGCGTATAGAAAATCCTGATGCAGATCTTGACGAATTCACTTTCACTACAGAAAAAATGAGCAACTCAGGTGCATTGTTTGATCTGAATAAACTCAGTGATGTGTGTAAGGATGTTCTTGTAAAGGTTCCTGCTGCTGAGCTTGTAGAATTTATGAAGAAGTGGGCAGCAGAATTTCGTCCTGAGATTCTGGGTCTCTTTGAAGGAAACGAAGAACAGCTCGAAAAAATTCTTGATTTGGGAAGAACTGGAAATAAACCGCGTAAAGATCTTATATACGCATCCCAGATATTTGATTTTATCAAGTATTTTTATGATGATTATTTCGAAATTGAGGGAGCGATTCCTGAAAATGTTTCGAAGGAGGATGCACGTGCTATCATCGAAAAATATCTTGAAACATATGATCACTCTGACGACCAGTCTGTATGGTTTGAAAAGATCAGAACTCTCGGAAGCGAGCTTGGATATGCTGCAAAGCCTAAGGATTTCAAGAAGCACCCTGAAGAGTACAAGGGTCATGTGGGTGATGTGAGCACAGTTATCAGACTTGCTGTCACTGGACGTACACAGTCTCCTGACGTGTGGGAAATCCAGCAGATTTTGGGCAAAGAACGCACAATAGCAAGGATAAAATCTTACGAAATTTAGGAAATTTAGCATAAAATCGTCAATTGCGGGAAGGCCAAACGAACCAGAGTCAGGCGATGGGCTGTCACAGGAAGTGAGGGAAAACCAAACGAATCAGAGTCAGGCGATGGGCTGTCACAGGAAGTGAGGGAAAACCGAACGAATCAGAGTCAGGCGATGGGCTGTCACAGGAAGTGAGGGAAAGCCGAAAGAACCAGAGCAAGGCGAAGGGCGGCCGCATACTAGAAGTGAGGGAAAACCAAACGAACCAGAGTCAGGCGATGGGCGGTCACAGGACAGGAATGAAAGAAAAAGCTTGAAGCATGGCGAAAATATGAATCATATCGAGACAATACCAAATTTAGTTCGCAATGGAGCATATTTTTTATGCGTACTCATTGTTGTGCAGAGGAAGATTTGGTTTTGTATAAAAATCATCTTAGAGAAAGGAAAATGAAAATGGAAGAAGCTATAAAGCAGAGTATTGAGGATATCAGAATGTTTCTTTTAAGGGACGGCGGCGACATCGAGCTTGTGGATATTACTCCAGAAAATATTGTTCAGGTTCGTCTCAAGGGTGCATGCAATGGATGTCCAGGCGCAGCTATTACACTCCAGACAATTGTTGACAGAATAATCAGAGAAGCGGTGCCTGAAGTAGTTGGCGTTGAAGCAGTTGACTAGATAGACGCCTTGCGAACGGGACGCCTGCGATATGGATTTGCAGGCGTCTTTTTAAAGCAGTAAGCGCAAGTGATTTTTATCATGATTGCAAGGGTTTTAGAGGAAAGCAGCAAGTGATTTTTATCATGATTGCAAGGGTTTTAGAGGAAAGCAGCAGGTAATTTTAATCATGCATGCGGGAATTTTAGAGGAAAGCAGCAAGTGATTTTGTCATGCTTGTAAGGATTGAAGAGGATTGGTTTTATGAGAAATGATAGATACGGTGGCGAAAATGGTTATAGAAATCATAGAGTTTTCGGCAGCGGATATGAGGATGATTATAATGAAGTCAGAAATGACAATTTAAATAGAAAAGACCGCGAAGCAGATGAACGCAATGTGAGAAATGCAAGAGCAGTCAGGGAAGGCCGCAGCACTGCGGATGATCGTAATGTAAGAAATGCAAGGGCGGTTAGGGAAGTCCGCATGAATTCCATGAATCATGCGGAGGATGCTGATATGGTATATGAGAGGGCTCGCCGTGCTGAGGCGCGTGAAAGAAGAAGGCGCAAACGCCGCAGGGAGAGAGTCGCATTAGTGGCAGCTTTCTTAGTGGCGCTGGCTCTTTTCGTTGCTCTTATTTCATGTACAGTGACACACATATCGGGTTCTTTTTCGGGTGGGACCTCAAAAGCATCAAAAAAGACGGAGCCTGTTGAAATCAATATGCTCTGTGTGGGTGATGTAATGGCTCATTCACCAAATCTTAGAGCCGCATTAAGCCAAGGTGGCGGAAGTGAATATGATTTTTCCAATGTTTTTGAACTGACGAAACCATATATCGAAGAAGCCGATGTAGCTATGTGCAATGTAGAGACTACATTTGGCGGCGGCGAGCCTACAGGATATCCGATGTTTTGTGCACCTGACGTGCTTGCTGAAAATCTTAAGGATGCAGGTTTTGATGTAGCCTTTACAAGCAACAATCACATGATGGACACAGGCTTTGACGGAATGCAGCGTACATTGGAAATTCTTCGCGGACAGGATTTTGTGACAGCAGGAAGCCGTTATGATGGTGAAGAAAGATGGTCAATTATAGAAGTTAAGGGCGTGAAAATCGGACTTGTGGCATATACTTATGAGACTACTGGGACGGCTGGAGATTCTGTATCTATTAATGGCAGCAATATCTCGGAAGAATCAGCAAATCTCATAAACTCATTTAATTATCATGAGCTTGATACTGACATAGAAAAAATGGGTCAGGATATAAAAGATGCTGAGGCGGCAGGAGCTGATATTATAGTTGCATATATGCATTGGGGCACAGAATACCAACGCCAGCCATCAGATGACGACAAGTATATTGCGCAGTCTTTAGCAAATCTTGGTGCAGATGTGATATTTGCTTCGCACCCGCATGTGGTTCAGCCGATAGATATTATCCAGTCATCATCGGGTCAGAATGTTCCTGTATATTATTCGATGGGGAATTTTATATCAAATCAGCGTGAAGAAACTCTCAAGAATCGTTATACTGAGCAGGGGCTTATGGCGATGGTGTCACTAACTGTAGACACTGAGTCAAATGAAGTTTTAAGCGGAAATGCAAAGACTCTCCCTACTTGGGTTGATAAATATGGCAGCAATATTAAATATGCAATTATTCCGCTCGATGACAGTTTTGAGACATGCGGCGTCTTCGATATTTCAGGACATCTTTCAAGAGCACAGCAAGGGCTAGAGGATGTGACTGAGCTTGTAGGTGCTGATTATCTGACGGGTGTGGCCTTTGACAATACAACAGCGACATCGGATGATGGGAGCTGAAAAAGACAAGAAAGACTGAGAATTTGCGGAATTTCAGAATACAATTGAGGCTCAAAGCAGAAGCCTAAATCCTAAATAAAGAATAGAATAAGGTATGGATAGAATACATATGGATAAAAGTGTAGTATTTAAAAAAATAGATTCTCTAAGAGAAGAAATGACAAAAGACCTTCAGTCGTTGATTCGTTGCCGCAGCGTGCTCGGCGAGGAAAAAGAAGGTGCGCCATTTGGCGAGGGTGTAGCAGAGGCATATGACGTTATGATGAGGATGGCAAGACGTGAAGGCTTTGAGACTCTTGATTTTGATGGCTACGGCGGTCATATAGATTTCTTGGCTGCGGATGAAAATGGTGCACATGCTGACGATGCACATGCTGACGGTGCACATGCTGACGGTGCACATGCTGACGGTGCACATGCTGACAATATCTTTGGAATTCTTTGCCATCTGGACGTAGTTGCAGAGGGAAGCGGATGGACTCACGAGCCATACTCTGCAGAGATCATTGATGGCACCATGTACGGTCGAGGAACACTTGATGACAAGGGGCCTACGATTGCGGCCTTTTATGCGATGAAAGCACTTAAGGATTGCGGTGCTGTGCCTGCTGGAAGAATTAGGATGATTATCGGTCTTGATGAAGAGACAAAGAGTGCAGGCATGGAATATTATAAGGCTCACGTTGACAGGCTTCCAGACAAATCGATTGTACCTGATTCAGATTTCCCTCTTATTCAAGGCGAAAAAGGGATCATGATTTTTGATATAGTAAAAAAAATAGATACCAATCAAAAAGCCGAAAATGTTCAGGAGCCTGAAAAGATTCAGAAAAATGAAAATTCTCGGGAGACTGAAAATATTCAAGAAAATGAAAATGTTCAGGAGACTGAAAAAGTTCAGACAAGCTTGAAAATGCATCTTGTGGACATTTCAGGCGGAAATGCAGCAAATATGGTTCCTGATATGGCATGTGCAAGACTTACAGTTTCACATATACCAAATGTGCCAAGTATGCCAGGCGTGTCAAGTATGCCAAGTATGCCAGGCGTGTCAAGTATGCCAAGTATGACAAGTATGCCAAGTATGCCAGGTATGTCAAGTATGCAGAATATTGCTGCTATTCTTTCTGAGACGGCTGATGTCTGTGTAGAAAATGACGAGATAATTGTAAAATGCTATGGGAAATCTGCTCATGGCGCGATGCCATGGAAGGGAGAAAATGCAATATCGAAGCTGATAAAGACTCTTGGAAGAGTTGAATTTGACAATGAAGAGATAAATGCCTTTATTAGATTTTACAATGAGAAAATAGGATTTGACCTAAGAGGGGAAAAGCTAGGTCTAGGCAGCATCAAGGATGATGTTTCAGGAGAGCTTGTCTGGAATACCGGAATGGTGAAATATATAAAAAATCCAGAAGCAGACGATGAAATTATAATCACAGTAAATATCAGAGTTCCAGTGACATTTAGCGACAGCAGCGTATTGGATATTCTTGAGCCTTGCCTGGCTGAGGCGGGTGCAGTCATAGACAATGCACTGTACAAGCCTTCATTGTATTATGACAGCGAAAATGAAATGGTAAAGCTTTTGCTTGATGTCTATAGGGAAAATACAGGTGACACCAAAACAGAGCCTCTTGTGATAGGCGGCGGAACGTATGCCAGAGAAATTCCAAATGCCATAGCATTTGGTGCACTTTATCCAAATGATCCAGATATCATGCATGAGGCTGATGAATGTATAAAAATAGATAGATTGGTGCAAACTGCTAAAATATATGCTGATGCGCTTCTTCGACTTGCAATTTTGAAATAATAAATGTACTCACGTAAAGGGAGGAATGAAAATTGCTCTTAAAGATAAAAAATGAACAGGAAACCTTGAGATTCGGAAAAGCATTTGCTGCACAGCTGATGCCAGGCGATATTGTTTGCTTGGTTGGAGATTTAGGCACAGGCAAGACAGCTCTTACAAAAGCTATTGCCGAGGGACTTGGTATCAATGAGACAATAATAAGCCCGACTTTCAACATTGTAAAGGAATATCATTCTGGAAGGATTCCGCTATATCATTTTGATGTCTACCGTCTAGAAAGTCCAGAGGAATTATTCGAAATCGGTGCACGTGACTATTTCAACGGAAATGGCGTATGTGTAATCGAATGGGCTGATATGATAATGGACGAAATACCAGCCGGAAGCAAGCTTATAAGAATAAGCTACGGAGAAAATGACTGTGAAAGAATGTATGAAATAGGCACAGTTTAGAGATAAAACAAAGCACGATGCTGCAGAATATAAGAAGGTCAAAATAGACAATATGAAGATACTAACTATAGATACAACCGGCGAGTTTGCCACTGTGGCGATATCGGATACTGATTCTAATAAGACAGTGATAGAGCTTTCACATGATGTGATGAGTCATCTAAGACTGCTCATTCCGATGATACAGAAGGCACTTGATAAAGCAGGGATAAGGAAAGAAGAAATCACACATATAGCTGCTGCTGCTGGTCCTGGCTCCTTTACAGGAATTCGCATAGGACTAGCAACTGCTAAGGTGATAGCTCAGATGATGAATCTGCCGGTTATACAGCTATCATCACTTGAGCTTTACGCATATGCAGACTCTGAAAGCTATGCTCAAAATATGAAGATCATGATGCTTTCGGAAGACAATGAAATAAAATTGGAAAAAACTGCCATGGACTGTACTGCAAAAGAGAATGAGCCGGTGTGTGAGAAAAAAATAATCGTTCCTATGATAAATGCGAGACATGGGAATGTCTTTGCGTCAGCATATGTGGTGGAGGATGAGAAAAGATATTCCAAGCTGATTGAGGAAGATCTATATGATACAAGAAAGCTTGCAGAAAAGATTATTTCGGAATCAGGCTGCAGCAAGATAATATTTACAGCAGATGCTGAGAAGGATCCATTCAATGCAATATCAGAAGCAGTCATGCTAACTACTGAGTCGGAGGTATCTGCAGCAGAGGCGGACGTGTCAGCAGCAGGAGCGAAAGTGCCAGCAGCAGAGGCGGACGTGTCAGAAGCAGAGGCGGACGTGTCAGAAGCAGGAGCGAAAGCGCCAGCAGCAGGTAAGTGTAGGCCGTGCACCTATGTTGCAGCACTTTCAGAGGAGCAGCGAGCACAGGCTCTTGCCGATATGGCAGCAGCAAAAGCATCAGCAGGGATGACTTGCTCATATAATGACCTTAAGCCTGTATATCTCAGAAAATCAGAGGCAGAGCGAAAACTTGAAGAAAAAAATGCCGCAAAGAGGGAAGCAGCAGAGAGGGGAGCATCGAAGCGGGCTGCAAGAGAAGCTGCGAGAGATGCTGCAAGAGAAGCTGCGAAAAATGATGATGATTCGAGAAAAGCTGCTGCGCAAGAGATTATATTTGAGCTTCCTCCAGAGGATGAAAAGATTACATATCGAAATGTGGATGAAAGGGATTCTGAAGAGCTTGCGAAGCTTGATTCTCTTTGCTTTGGAACGGCATGGAGCAAGGAATCATTTGATGGTGAGCTTGACCCATCAAAAAATTCTATCTATCGTGCTGCGATAAATAGCAAAGGGAAAATAATCGGGTTTGCGGGAATTATGTGTATATTTGATGAGGGTGAAGTAAATAGAGTTGCCGTAAGCCCTCTTTACAGAGGCCGCAGAATCGCCGTAAAGCTTATGAGTGACATAATCGAGGCTGCAGAAGCAAAGGGCGTAAAAAATATGTTTCTAGAAGTAAGAGAGGCAAATCGCACAGCTATTGCACTTTATAAGGAAAAAGGATTTAAGGTCACTGGCAAGCGCGAAAATTATTATCGTGAAACAGGAGAAAATGCTCTAATGATGAAGCGTGAGAGCGCAGGGCAGCAGAGTGAGGCCACGGATTTTCAGAGTGAAAAGGGGAGTGAATGCATATGAAGAATGGGAAGTTTATCACTCTCGGGATAGAAAGCAGCTGTGATGAGACGGCTGCAGCAGTGCTTGCAGACGGAAGAGATGTACTCTCAAATATAATTTCTTCACAGATAGATATACATACAATATATGGCGGAGTGGTGCCAGAGATAGCTTCGAGAAAGCATCTTGACAATATTAGTACGGTCATAGACCAAGCACTCGAGCAGGCAGCTGTGACAGCAGATGATATCGATCTTATAGGTGTCACAAATGGCCCTGGCCTTGCAGGTGCACTTATAATTGGGGTGGCGGCAGCAAAGGCGATGTCATTTGCAAAGGATATCCCACTTGTGGGAGTACATCATTTGCATGGTCATATAAGCGCAAATTATATTGCACAGCCAGACCTTGAGCCCCCATTTACTGCAATCGTAGTTTCAGGCGGAAATACTGATATAATAGATGTGCGAGGCTACAATGACCTGGATTTGCTCGGGGTGACACGAGACGATGCGGCAGGAGAAGCAATGGATAAAATTGCCAGAATCCTTGGACTTGGATACCCAGGCGGACCTAAGATTGACAAGCTTGCAAAAGAGGGGAATCCGCATGCATTTGAATTTAAGCGTGTTTTGCTTGAAAAGGGAAGCTATGATTTCAGCTTCAGCGGACTTAAGACCGCTGTTATTAATCATGTAAATTCCATGAAACAAAAAGGCGAGGAGATAAATAAAGCTGACATCGCAGCAAGCTTTCAGCTTGCAGTCATGGAAGTCATCGTTACAAAAGCTATATCGGCCGCAAAGAAGCATGGAAGGAACACGATAGCACTTGCGGGTGGTGTGGCAGCAAATAGTCTTCTTAGAAATATGATGCAAGCCGCATGCGAAGAAAATGGAATATCATTTTGCAGGCCCGAGCCTATCTTGTGTACAGACAATGCTGCTATGATAGCATGTGCGGCTTATTATAGATATAAGGAAGGATTTAGAGACGGACCTATGCTAGATGCAAGCGCTGTTCTAGACTTCTATCACAAAGAATCATAGGAATAAACACATAGGCGTTCAAAAGTAATTATAGAGGCATTCTAAAATAAGCACATAGGCGTTCAAAAATAAATGCATAGTCATTCAAAAATAAATGCATAGTCATTCTAAAATAAGCACATAGGCGTTCTAAATTATCGTGGAAAAACAAACAAATCCCTCTGGCGTGTCCTACACCAGAGGGTCTTATCTTTTATTCTTGAGCTTGCGACGTCTGTCCCTTTTAATCTTATGATACCTTTCTCTCAATATAGTCAACGATTTCACTTACATTTGTAAGCTCAGCTGCATCCTCATCAGGGACTTCAAATCCAAATTCTTCCTCAACAGCGAGGATGATTTCGACAGCATCTAAAGAATCTGCGTCAAGATCATTGATCAGATGAGAGTTATAAGTAATCTTCTCAGGGTCTATCCTGAGCTGCTCGGCAATTATAGCCTGTACCCGGTCAAATATCATAATTATAACCTCCAAAATAATATCGATTTTCTATACAGGTTTCCTTCTTAATTTATTTATGAAATTATGGTCTTATTATAAGTTCTTAACGTGTGAATAGCAACACTTTTTTTGCAAATATCCAATTTTTAGCATTTAAATTATCTGCTTTCAAGTATTCAATACGGTTTTCGGGCATTCGATGCACTTTTCAGGCATTCGATGCACTTTTCAGGCATTCAATACTTTTTCGGGTATTCGATGCGCCTTTCGGATGCTCAGCGTCTTTCATGCATTTCAATATCAGGCTGCGTCATTTTATTCCATGTCAATGCTAAGCTCTTCCCATTCCGCATAAGCTGCCGCAAGCTCATCCTTCTTTGCTGCAGTTGTCTCTGATAGAGCTGCAAGCTGCTCATAGTCTGAAATATACTCTTCGGAGCACATTTTCTGTTCTAGTTCGGAAATCTCATCTTCAAGAGATGTGATAAGCTCTTCAAGCGTCTGAATCCTGCGCTCACGTCGTCTTTTTTCTGCCTGAAGTTCCTTATTCTTCCTTCTCTCATCTATGCGCTGCTGTTTGTCACTTTCGGGACGTGCTGCTGAAGCATCAGAGATTACAGAGTTGCTTTTCGCAAGATCGTTCATGTAGGCATTTGCAGAAGTTACAGCTGCTTTTTTTTCATTATAATAATCGTAATTTCCCGGATATACAGTAAGGCCGGTTCTGCTTAACTCGTAAATCGACGTAGGAACCTTGTTTAAGAGATATCTGTCATGTGAAACGATTACGCATGTTCCGGGAAAATCGAGCAAAGCGTCCTCAAATACCTCCTTTGAAGCAATGTCGAGATGGTTTGTCGGTTCGTCGAGAATCAGCATATTTGCACCTGACATCATGAGCTTAAGAAGTGAAAGACGTGCACGCTCACCGCCCGATAAAGCACTTACAGGCTTAAATACATCGTCATTTTGGAAGAGGAATCTTCCAAGAAGTCCTCTAAGCTCGTTGTCACTGTAAAGAGAATAGGCATTGCGCATTTCTTCTATCACAGTGGAGGATTCGTCAAGCATACTCTGCTGCTGGTCATAGTAACCGAAGACAATATTGTGACCTACGCGAAGATGTCCTGCTGACGGCGGAACTTCAGACATTATCATACGCAGTAGAGTAGTCTTTCCTGTGCCATTTGGACCAATTATACAGATACGCTCGCCTCTTTTAATATCAAAGGATACATCAGAAAATAGTATTCTTCTAGAATCGCCAGAACCATATGCTGCAGCTATTTCAAAAGCCTGGAGAGTGTCATTTCCGCTCTTTGTGCTTTCGTGGAATCTGATTTTCATCTGATTGTTTGAGACAGAAGGCTTACTTGGCATTTCCATGCGGCTCAACATCTTCTCCCTTGATTTAGCACGCTTTGCGAGCTTTTCAGTGCCACGTTCCTTAAATCTGCGAACCATGTCCTCTTGGCGTTTTATTTCTTCACGCTTTTTTTCATAGGTGCGAAGCTCAGTCACTAGACGAACCTTTTTTTCCTGTGCATAAAATGTGTAATTTCCTTCATATACACTCAGCCTGCCGCCTTCAACCTCAAAGATTCTATTTACAGTGTGGTCGAGAAAATATCTGTCATGAGAAATTATGATAATGGTTCCTTGGTAGCTGTGCAAATATTGTTCAAGCCACTTAAGTGTGCCGATATCAAGATGATTTGTCGGCTCGTCGAGCATGAGAATATCAGGCTTTTTTAGAAGGAGTGCAGCTAGTGCAAGTCGTGTGCGCTCACCACCAGACAAGGATTCTGTCTTTTTGTCGAAAAATGAAGGCGGAAATGCCATGCTATTTAGAACGCCTGTGATCTCACTTTTGTATCCGTAGCCATTTTTTAGACGATAATCCTCCGAAATCCTGTCATATTCGGCCAACAGTCTCTGCAGCTCTAATTCTTCCCCATCAGAGCCTTGAAATCCTGATCTTTGGGCCTCCCCGCCCTGATGTCCTGAACCTTGAGAATCGTGAGAGCTTGATATTTTCTCAGAAAGCTTCGCAATTTTTTCGGAGAGCAGAGTCATATCACTTTCCATTTTGATAAGAGGAGAAAATATAGAGAGCATCTCTTCATAAACTGTCTTTTCTGATGTGAATAGGTCATTTTGTCTGAAATAACCTATATTCAAGTCGGACGAAATAAAGAAATTTCCCGAATCATATGACAGATCACCTGCCAATATATTTAAAAGTGTGCTCTTTCCAGCCCCATTTGGACCAACTATGCCGAC
>CAVJDC010000052.1:5563-12119 GCA_963648085.1 Anaerovoracaceae bacterium | reverse complement strand
CTTTTATTTTAGTCTGTCTGCAAGCCTTGCCAGCTTCGTCCCACCTGGCAGCTCCAGCAGCTCTTCTCTCGAAAAGCATTTAATTTTCAGAATTAAAAATCCGTAAATAATAATAGCTGCTGCGATGCTTATCATGAGCGCAGCGGCATTTGATGAAATTATGGAATAAATCAATTTATATACTCCCCAAGCAGCAGCAGACATTGCAATAGAAGCCGCAAGAGGCAGAACGAAAATTTCCTTTAGATTCCATCTATGATTAAGTTTCCGAGAAATTGATTTCATATTCAAAAGACTTACGATCACAGGGAAAATCACATTTGCTGCAACTAGACCATATATGCCTAAATCCGTAAACTTTAGGAGCACATAAACTATGCATACATGAATGCCAAGGGAAATTGCCGAATGAATTACAGGAATCCTCATATAATTTTGCCCCTGGAGGATAGACGTCGTAATAGTAGACAGTGCATAAAATATAACAGCCATCGACCCTGTAAGAAGCAGCATCTGTGCAGTTTCCTGATATTCTGTGAGCCGTGGAAAAAGCATCATTACAATAGGTCCCCCGAGTACTGTCAATCCAAATGCCGACGGTACAGCTATCGCCATATTAAACTTCAATACACTATCTATTTTTTTACTTAATTCGTCATGTCCCCCTCGCACTCCTGCTCTTACTATAGCTGGCAGCGTCGATGCAGCCATGGCAGTAGCTACAGCAACTGGCAGATTTATCAGCTGATTATATTGTGTATTGAACACTCCCTGAAGAGAGCTTATCACTGATTCAGAAAAACCATTTTCAAGCATAAGATTCCCAAAGAGGAAGTCATCTATCGTATATCCTATCTGATATATGGTTTGGCTAAGTATAATAGGCAGAACAGTGAGAATAAGCTCCTTTGCTATAGTGCCATGTGACTCACATGCCTGATCTGGTGCAGCACTATCTTTTTCCTTGTTCAAGTACTTTCCAGACATCATAAAATACATAAATATCAAGAGTATCAGTGCTGTAATAGCACCAGAAAGAGTCCCAACTGTTCCTCCTGCTGCTCCATAAGCAGCAGCGTCGGCAGAATCAGCATAGATTCTCATGAATTGATATGTAGCAGCCACACTGACTGCAGCATTTACAATCTGCTCGCCTACCTGTGAAACAGCAGTTGGAAGCATATTTCCGTGTCCTTGAAAAAATCCCCTAAGAACGCCTAGGAGTGCTACCACAAATGTCGTAGGTGCCAACACTCTTAGCGGCTTTGCAAGTCCCGGTCTTTGATAAAGTGCTTCCAATGCATCTGCTCCGACATAAAGCAGCGTGCATGCCGCTAAGCCGACTATTATGGCAAATAAAAGCGAATCTAGGAATACTCTTCTTACATTTTTTTGCTCATTTTTTGCAGTCCTGTATGACACTAGCTTCGATACTGCAAGTGGCAAACTATAGGATGAAAGAGTAAGAGCGATATTATATATTCCAAATGCAACGGAATATATCCCATTTCCTTCATTTCCAAGCATGTTTGCCATCGGAATTCTGTATACAAAACCTATTATCTTCGTGATAATACCTGCACATGCCAAAATAGTGCCCTGAAGAAATAAGCTATTCTTTTTATTTTGTGACATGACTGTCCCTCTCTTGCACTATAATCACTCAAATCTCAGCAATATTATACGTCTCTCATCGCTGTCGTCCAGAGTAAATTCATTGCTGCCTTGCTCTATAAAACGTCTTGCCCCATCCCCTTCAGAGCACAGGCTGATAAACTTATCAGGCTCATCTATCACATCATATCCATAAATGCCTTTTCTATAGTGCATAGGAATCACAACTATAGGATCGATATCATCTGTAAGTTTCTTTGCCCCTTCCGCCTCGATCGTATATGTACCGCCGACAGGAATAAGTGCAGCATCCACATGGCCTGCAGCCGCAATCTGATCCTTATCCAGCATGTGGCCAAGATCGCCAAAATGTGCAATTCGCTTTCCTGCAGCATCTATCAATGTTATTTTATTTTGTCCGCGCAAAGTACCGCCCTTGTCATCGTGGAAGCATTCTATAGTCTTCACGGAAAAAGGACTTTCTCCTGGCTCATCCACAATCTGCACGGCATCAAAATATCCATGGTCATCATGATGAGTATGACTCGCATAAACCTCTCCAGCCTTCACACTCAGAGCAGGATATCCCGGAACTCCATTGTATGGGTCTATAACCAAGCTATGACCTTCACATTCTACCTTAAAGCAGGCATGTCCAAGCCACGTAATCTTCACCTTTTCTGATATATTTTTCGACATCATGACACACTCCATTCTTAATTTTTATATAAGTTTCCATCAAAAGCTTTCTGCAAATCCGCCTCTCGATTTTACAAATATTTCCTGTAAATTTACTGTTTAATTTCGCAAAAGCTTCCTGCAAATCCGCTATTTATTTTTTACATGAATTTCCATCAAGTCTAGCACATAATTCCATCAAAAGCTTCCTGCAAATCCGCCTCTAAATTTCACAAAAGTTTCCAGCGAATCTGCCACTTAATTTTCAGAAAAACTGCCATCAAATCTCCCACTTAATTTTCAGAAAAACTGCCATCAAATCCCCTACCTAATTTTTCTCATAAAAAGCCTTGTAAGCTAGGTATGCCATATAGATATCATATTTACTGGCGGATTCATATGGCGAATGCATGGAATGGATAGGAACTCCGCAGTCAAGAACGTCCATGCCTCTATTTGCAAGTATGTATGCAATAGTTCCACCGCCGCCTTCATCAACCTTTCCCATTTCGGAAGATTGATATGTGACACCTGCCTCTTCAAAGATGCCTCTCACAAATGCCACAAATTCAGCATTTGCATCAGAAGCACCTGACTTTCCTCTGGCTCCTGTATATTTTTTGATACTTACACCCTTGCCCATAAAAGCAGCATTGTTCTTTTCCATGACTTCTGGATATGTCGGATCATATGCCGCCGTAACATCAGCCGAAAGAGCTCTTGATGCAGACAATGTACGCTGAAGT
Source organism: Anaerovoracaceae bacterium (assembly GCA_963648085.1). Classification (GTDB taxonomy): domain Bacteria; phylum Bacillota; class Clostridia; order Peptostreptococcales; family Anaerovoracaceae; genus Alangreenwoodia. The sequence continues at coordinate 9,081 of CAVJDC010000052.1, read as the reverse complement.
GCATATGGATGAACAATTCCGGTCATTTCAAGAAGGTCTAGCAGGAAGAGCTCAAAATTGTGAGATTCCATGCCTGTATTTCCCACACTGCCTATTTCCTCTTTGTCAGTAAGAATACATACTGCAGTTCTTTCTGGCACTTCATCGATATCAAGCATCGCTGCAAGTGCCGCATAAGCACATACACGATCATCCTGTCCATAAGCTGCGACCATACTGCTGTCAAGTCCGAGACTTCTTGCCTTAGCGGCAGGAACAGCTTCAATCTCAGCACTTCTAAAATCAATCTCGTCCATTCCATATTTTTCCTTAAGAAGAGCAAGTATGTTTGATTTTACGCTCTCAGATTCGGCATCATCAAGAGGCTTTGACCCTACGATAATATTTAATTTTTCCGCTGGTACTCCTTCAGCAACTTTTTTTGCATTTTGTTTTGCCGAAAGATGCGGCAAAAGATCAGTTACGAGAAATATCGGATCACCAGGTTCCTCTCCTATATTTATATCTATCCTGCTCCCATCGGTGAGAACTACCACGCCATGAAGTGCAAGAGGAACTGTAGTCCATTGATACTTCTTGATTCCGCCATAATAATGAGTCTTGAATAATGCAAATCCACTGTCTTCATATAAAGGATTTTGCTTAAGATCAAGCCTAGGTGCATCAATATGTGCTCCAACTGCATTAAAGCCAGCAGTAATCGGCTCATTTCCTATGACAGCCAGATAAATCGATTTGTCTTTATTTACCGCAAATACCTTATCGCCCGGCTTAAGCGAGTCTAATGCTTTATCAGCAGAATCGATCGAAGCTCCGCTCTTAAACCCACCCGCTGTGTCTAATTCCTTAAAGCCATTTTCCTCGGCTATAAATCTTATAATTTTAACTGCATCTCGCTCTGTCTTAGATTGATCGAGGAATTTCATATAACCCTCTGCATGTTCAATTATTTTTTCTTCAAGATCTTTATCAAGACCATTCCATCCATAATTATTTTTGTTTTCTGACATTGCACCTTTTCCTTTATACTTTTTTCCTTTTTCTTTACTTCTTCAAAAACTTTTTAATCTCAAAACTCTATGCTATTCCAAGAAACCTTATCAACCTAAAGCTCGCTAGGAATCTTTTCTTTTCCAAGACACCTTATCATCCCAAAGCTCGCCAAGAATCTTTTCTTTTACAAGACACATTATCATCCCAAAGCTCGCTAGGAATCTTTTCTTTTCCAAGACACCTTATCATTCTAAAGCTCGCTAAGGATCTTTTCTTTTACAAGACACCTTATCAACCTAAGGCTCGCTAGGAATCTTTTCTTTTACAAGAAACCTTATCAACCTAAGGCTCGCTAGGAATCTTTTCTTTTCCAAGACACCTTATTACTCCAAAAATCGCTAAAAATCTTTATTTTTAAGACGCTTTGCTATCTCAAAATTCTTTATCATGATGCTGCTAGAGGCTTTCGATAAGCCTTCTTAATATTCACATATTTACGCATTCACACATTCACGCATTCACGCAATCACTCATTCACACATTCACGCATTCACGCATTCACGCAATCACGCAATCTTAGCATCTGTGCCACGCAAAAATGCACAGCTCATTATATTTTCCTTTCTTTTCCTCCGCTTGTCAATCCTTTTCCCGACTCAGGGCGCATATGTAATATTTTCGAAATATTACATATGCGCCCTGCCAGCTTTTTCTTTTTTCTTCTCTTACTGCCTCAATCAATTTCCCCGCTGACTTGAAGCATCCTTACTGTTGCTCTAAGAGCCTTTATCTCATTCTTTACTGATCATTGATATAATTGGCATTATTGTTAATTAGTATAAAAATCATTTTTGTGCTAATTTTTTTTACAGAAATAGTTGACAAACGAATTTTTTTATTCTACAATATAGATGCAAGGGGGGGACAGATAAAAAAGACAGACAAAATAGTTCAAGATTTCTCCCCTCGCCTCCTTGATCATATGATTAGATGATTACAAGATTATAAACTGATGGAGGGCGGACCGATGTGCTTTTAAATTTTTAGCTTGATGAACATGTTGTCACTTGATTGTTTACAGAGGTTAGACCGATGTGCTTTTAAATTTTGAATTAAGAAAAGGGATTATCGCTTATTTGTTGATGGAGGGCAGACCGATGTTCAGTTAAAAGATTGCTATTATTGTTCTCAAGAATAGCATTTTGAAATTAAGACAGGAATTTGGGCATACATTTAGTGCACCAGCTAGGAGGATTTGATTATTCGAAACATAAAATGATTGAAATTTTGTTTTAGGATTATGCGAAGAGAGTTACTAGCCACAATTCTCTTCAGGACAGTAAATTTGTCAAACTGTTAAGTTCCAGCTATTACAGATATATTTTACTACCGATATATCTGATTACATAGATATTCTTTACTGTTCCGGAATTATGAGAGAAAAAATTAAAATCTAAAGAAAGAGAGGTTATACAGTGAAACTTAAAGACATTCCATAAGGGCCCATTCGGTTGACGACTATCAATCGAATGGGTTTTTCTTTTTTATTCACAGATAATTGTGCTATAATGATTCTGTTATGCATTCTTGTGTTCCTGCTCTTTAAAGCGAATCTGGCTGCTGCAGTCAATTTAATATCTGCAGAAGTTCTGGAACTAAAAAAAGGCCTGGATAATGTGCATGCATAGCTATCTAATAGTTTAAATATTACACGCTTAGAAAGGATAATGCAGTACATTCAATACACCTGCCGCGTGACGGATTAATCGCATACAGATTAATCGCATATTGTACACGATACTGCTCATACTATCATGAAGATTATTGATGAATTATTATATAAATTAAAAAATCAAAATAATGCCGCTGATGTGCTTTCTTCTACGGACTTTGATTCACAAGGCGCTCACCCTTCATCAAATGATACAGGCGATGATCATGTTATTATTCAAGGTTTTTTTAATTTTATCACCCACTTTGCTCTTTTCTTTAAGTGGATTTTTATCGCGATCATTCTTGGTATAATATGCGGACTTGCAGGAACTGCTTTTCATTATGCTCTTACTCTTGCAGCAAATCTGTTTTGCAAATTTGACTGGCTGCTTTATCTGCTTCCCGCAGCTGGAGTTCTTACTGTTTTCATATATCACAAATCAGGTATTTTCAACGATGAGGGCACAAATTCAATTCTTAAGGCTGCCCGTGCAGAAAAAACATCTGCACTGCGTGTAGCACCACTCATCTTTGTATCGTCATTTTTGACTCATGTCTGCGGAGGATCAGCTGGCCGCGAAGGTGCTGCGCTAAATATCGGCGGAAGCGTTGGTTCATTTACAGCCAGAATGCTTAAACTAAATCGCTATGAGCAGCAAATGTTTGTAATGTGTGGTATGAGTGCCACTTTCTGTGCACTTTTTCAGACGCCTCTTACTGCTGCCTTTTTCTCAATCGAGGCTGCAGGTGTTGGAACTATGTTTTATGCCGGCTTTTTACCTGCTGCCGCTGCATCATGCACTGCAAAGCTG
>CAVJDC010000052.1:0-5528 GCA_963648085.1 Anaerovoracaceae bacterium | reverse complement strand
TCAACTTCACTAGGTGTAAAGGGAATGACATTTACTTTGGCTAAGGCTGCAAAGTATACACCAGCCCTTGTAGTCAAAGTAGCTATTCTCGGAATGCTATGTGCATTTCTAAGTATCATCTTTTGCAAAATGATGCATGCCTCTGTAAACTTATCTAAAAAGTATCTTAAGAATGATTACATTCGAATAATTGCAGGCGGCTGCCTAGTCATTATAATGACTTTAATTTCAGGAACACGTGATTATAATGGCACTGGCACTGCAGTCATAGCTGCAGCACTTTCAGGCACTGCGATTCCTTGGGCGTTTCTTATGAAAATGATCATGACAGCATTTACATCAGGCTCAGGATACAAGGGTGGCGAGATAATCCCTACACTCTTTATCGGAGCTGTATTTGGATGTACTGTCGCTCCTCTTCTCGGAATCAGCCCTGACCTGGGTGCAGAAATATGCCTTATTGCATTCTTCTGTGGTGCGGTCAATTGTCCAGTAAGCAGTTTGCTTCTTAGCGTGGAATTTTTTGGAAGTTCAAATTTTCTCCTCTTTGGGATATCATCAGCCGTAAGCTATATGCTAAGTGGTTATTACAGTCTGTACACTGGTCAAAAATTCATGAATTCAAAGGAAAGCCCTGTGCCTATAGACCAATATGCTCTGTAAGCTGCCCATCACCTAAAGGTAGTGGGTTTTACGAGCTAACTTAATAAAACATTATCAAAATAGCACCTAAAGTAACCATTTTTCGGTTGCCTTAGGTGCTCTAATTTTGAATTAAACTAACATGGCAATTTACAGTTGACGAGAAATCTTATTTATAGGTCAAAGTTTAGTTCTCTTCTCTTAAAATGCTTTTGCTTGTAATCGAGCAAATATGCCATACATCTGCCTTTGTCTGTGCCTGCAAGCTCGATGTAGCGGTCGATCTTCGATTCTTCTATCAGCCCAAGCTCTCCAGCAGAAGCAAGTCTTTCATATTGGTCATTCTTTATAACATAAGGGATTGAACCTATGATAGCTGTCTCATAATTGTGACGGCAATAATCATCAAGCTGATAGTCATCCTTCAGTCGATATTCTGCAATATTAAATAAATCTTCAATTCCATGAAGCACACCATATCCTGCATCATATTTTGTCATCTGATATGAATCAAAATATATCATACTTGATTGTATATATCCTACTCTCCTATTTGCATTGTGGCTAGCTATCACAAAGCGCTTTGACTCCTCACCATCCTTATTCATGTCAAGTACGGTCAGCTCAGTCATTTCCTCACACCCGTCAAAAGAGTAGATTCCAAAGGTATTTAATGTGCTTGGAAGAGTGATTGTCTTTAGGCTTTTGCAGCCTGCAAATGCATATTCTGCAATATTTCTCAGATGTTTTCCAGCTACCACTCTTGTAAGGCGCCTGCAGTCTCTAAAAGCGGCACTTTCAATCATCTGAACCGTATCAGGTATAGTTACGCTTACAAGCTTGTCATTTCCTTTAAATGCACCAAATCCTATTTTTTTCACAGGAAGTCCGTTGTACACTGAAGGAATCACTATTTCTTCCGCATCATAGTCTGTAAAACCTGAAAGTATGACATACGTTCCTGTGCTTCCAAACTTGTATCCTGATGTATCTTCCGGTCCCTTTACTGACATGACAACCCTCCTCCAAACTATATATCGTGCTATCTTTCCTACTCAATCAAGTGAACTACCCATCACATAAAGATAGTGGGTTTTACGCTCTAATTTATAAATCGTGCTTTTTTCAAGCAGATCATTTCTCTAATGAATCATTTTTCTAGCAGAGCTTTTTTCAAGCGGATCATTTCTCTAGCGAATCGATTTTCAGTTAAATTATATTACACCCAAATTGCGAGGTCAACTAGCATTCCCCATCATCACTGATTGCAAAGCATTTGAAATTCTGTGCAAAAGCAAATCAAAAAATTTGGTGAAAAAAAGGAATTTTTGATTGATTTTTCTAATAAATCTCGTATAATAGTCCCAGACGAGGGCAGATATATGTCATATCTGTGCAGCTCGTATCACACCACAAAAAGGTTGAGATTTCAATCTTTTTACGGTGCATCCTACTGCAAAAAGATCACTGATTCATACATTAATTTATTGAAGATCAGAAAGAAATTACCAACGAATTAGAAAAGAATTCAGAAAGAATACTGTTGCCAGTTTGGGGCAAATCTTTGATTTGGGTGAAAAAAGGAGATAAGATATGAATAATTATACTATATTTACGGATTCTGGATGTGACATTTCACTTGACGTTCTTAAAGAATGGGATGTGAAGTGCTGCCAGCTGACTTTTACATTTGATGACTCGGATCATATTTATTCAAACTATGATATGGAAAATAAAGACTTTTATGCAAAGCTGCGTGAAGGACATGTTGCAAAGACATCAGCCACAAATATAGCAGGCTTTACAGAAGCTTTTGAAGAAGAGCTAAAGAAAGGAAATGACCTGCTCTATATCGGATTATCTTCCGGTATAAGCGGCACCTATAATGCCGGACGTGCTGCTGCAAACTTTTTGCAAAACGAATATCCCGACAGAAAGGTGATTGCAGTTGATTCTCTCTCTGCATCAGCTGGACTTGGTCTCATGGTAAAGCTTACAGTTGACAAAAAGGCTGAAGGCGCAACTATCGAGGAAGCCGCAAAGTTTGTCCTTGACAACAGACTCAGCCTGTGCCATTGGTTTACAGTAGACGATCTTATGTATCTTAAGCGCGGCGGACGTATCAGCCCTACGCTTGCTCTTGCCGGCAGTGCGCTCGGCATAAAGCCTGTTATGCATGTGGACAATGAAGGACATCTCATAAATGTTTCTAAAGCACGTGGTCGCATGGCTTCATTCAAAGCCATAGCAAAAAAATATGAAGATCTTGCATCAGACGCTTCAAATGGTGCTGTTTTCATTTCACATGGTGACTGTGTCGAAGATGCCGAAAAGCTTGCATCCATACTTGAGGAAAAGCATGGTGTAAAATCATTCCTCACATACATAGGTCCTGTCATTGGAGCGCATTCGGGCTGCGGCACTATTGCTCTTTTCTTCATGGGAAAAGAACGTTAGTGACAGCTGCAAATGCAGCACTAGGTTTATAACTCACCACCGAAAGTCAGGAATGACACCACGCCACTTATAGAGGCTGAGATTATCCGGCGCTGCCTTACACAGAGTGTAAAGAGTATATAAACTGTATGAAACTATATATACTATATGTATGAAATCTAGGTGCTATAAGGACTCAAGGATTTAAGGATTTAAGGATGTATGATCTAAGGATATAAGATTCAAAGATATAAGATCCAAGGACACAAGCTCCAAGGATATATGATTTAAGGATTCAAAATCTAAGGATACGAGATTCAAGAATATAAGATCCAAAGATGTATGTTCCATGGATACGAAATCCGATGATGTATGTTCCATGGATGTATGATCTGCGGACGCAAGTTCCAAGGATGTATGATTTAAGATATAAGATCTAGAAAAGGAGATATCATGAGCGATAAGGAAAATAAAACTGCAGAAGGCAGTGAACTCGAAAAATTTATAGACGGCTCACTTTTCTCAAAAATGGCTCAGGGCGGAGCTGCAAAGCTGCGCTCAAATGCAGAAGAAGTAAACAATCTAAATGTCTTCCCTGTACCTGATGGGGATACAGGCGACAATATGAGCATGACAATCGAAAGCGGTGTCGCTGCTCTTAAAAATATAAACTCTAGCAATCTTTCAGAAGTAATGTCCGCACTTTCAAGAGGCATGCTTCTCGGTGCAAGAGGCAACTCAGGCGTTATTCTCTCACAGTTCTTTGCTGGCATGGCGAAGGGATTTGAAAATTGTGAGGCTGCTGATGCTAAAACTGTAGTTGCAGCACTTCAGGAGGGAGTAAAGAGAGCTTATGAATCAGTACTTTCACCTATGGAGGGTACTATTCTCACTGTTGCAAGAGAGGCCGTAGAATATGCTGCTTCCATAGTTACAGACGAGACTACTGTGAAGAATCTTTTTGCTGACCTCGTTGTCGAGATGACTGAATCACTTCAGCGCACGCCAGAGCTTCTCTTTGCTCTTAAGGAAGCTGGTGTCGTTGACAGCGGTGGTGCCGGTCTTCTCCACATCATGCAGGGATTTAGCAGTGTTCTAAATGGCGAAGAGATTGAAGAAGCAGAGCATGCACATGCTGCAGCTGTACCTGCAAAAACTATCGACCTCAGTGCCTTCAATGAAAATAGCGAGATGACTTATGGATATTGCACCGAGCTTCTCCTCCAGCTTCAAAATAGCAAGACAGATGCAGAGGCATTTGACGTAAATATCATCACCGACTTCCTAAAGACTCTCGGTGACTCTATTGTATCGTTTAAGACAGGCACTATCGTGAAGCTGCATGTACACACAAAGACGCCTGAAAAAGTTCTTGAATTCTGCAGAAAATATGGCGAATTCCTCACAGTAAAAATTGAAAATATGTCAGTACAGCACTCAGAAATCCTCACTCAGGAATCTGAAGAACAGAAAGAAAATACACTGAAGTCTGATGGTACTATGGCCAGCAGCTTAGATGACACTGCCGAATATCGTACAAAAGAAAATAGCTTAGCTTCTGAAAGCTCTGAGATGAAAAAATATGGTATCATCTCTGTTTGCAGCGGCGATGGAATCGCTGAAGTATTTAAAGAAGTCGGCACAGACTATATCGTAAGCGGTGGTCAGACAAACAACCCTTCTGCCCAGGATTTCCTCGATGCTTTCGCAAAGGTTCACGCTGAGCATATCTTTGTATTGCCAAACAACGGAAATATTGTAATGGCTGCAAAGCAAGCTGCCTCTATCTACGAGGGTGCTGTAGTTCATGTAATTGAAAATAAGGATCTCGGCTCAGGATATACAAGCATCTCATGTGTTGATCTCGACACAGATGATCCTGCTGAGGTTGAGGCTTCATTCTACGAAGCTATTCAAAATGTCATAACTGGCTCGATTTCTCCTGCTATCAGGGATGCAAATATCAATGGTGTTGAGATTCACAACGGTGATTATACGGGCTTTATCGGCAAAAAAATGCTTGTATCTTGCCCTGATATCAAGGATGCCGCCTTTGGTCTTCTCGACAACCTTCTTGGAGACGGAGAAAAATTTATGCTGACAGGGTTCAGCGGCAAAGATACAGATCAGGATGTAGTTGATGCAGTAGATGCATACATCTCAGAAAAGTATCCAGATGTAGAAAAATATATCATAAATGGCGGACAGGATATCTATTCATTCATATTTGTTGCAGAATAACTGTCACAATCAGCTTGTATATTCAGAGATCATGTACATTCAGTGACTGCGTATATTCAGCGATCATATATATTCGGTGACTACGCATATTCAGCGATCATGTATATTCGGTGACTACGCATATTCAGCGATCATGTATATTCGGTGACTGCGTATATTCAGCGATCATGTATATTCGGTGACTACGCATATTCAGCGATCATGTATAT
>CAVJDC010000051.1:0-12277 GCA_963648085.1 Anaerovoracaceae bacterium | reverse complement strand
ACACTGCACAGCATTATTACAAAACATCTGTCCTTCGCAGCATTACTACAAAACATCTGTCCTTCGCAGCATTACTACAAAACATCTGTCCTTCGCAGTAATAAAAATTATTCCATAGTTTTTCCGAAAAATTCAACTGTTTTCTTAATCTTATTCATGAGATTATCAAAATCCTGCGGCGTAAGAGACTGCGGTCCGTCGCAAAGTGCAGATGCAGGATCATTGTGAACCTCAATCATAAGGCCGTCTGCTCCCACAGCTATTGCAGCAAGAGCAAGAGGCTCTACCATCCAGCGAATACCTGCCGCATGGCTTGGATCAATAACTATAGGCAGATGAGTCATTTTTCTTAGCATTGGAACAGCAGAAATATCAAGCGTATTTCTCATAGACGTCTCAAATGTACGTATTCCTCTTTCGCAAAGGATTACATTTTCATTGCCTCCCGCCATGATATATTCGGCACTCATCACAAGCTCCTCAAGAGTATTTGCAAGGCCTCTCTTAAGAAGGACTGTTTTGTTGCACTTGCCAAGAGCCTTTAGCAATTGAAAGTTTTGCATATTTCTTGCACCTACCTGAACGATATCGACATCATCAAAGAGTTCTAGATGCTCAGGTGTCATTATCTCTGTAACTACAGGAAGTCCTGTAGCTTTCTTTGCCTCAAGAAGAAGCTTAAGGCCATCATTTTGAAGTCCTTGGAAGGAATAAGGTGATGTTCTCGGCTTAAAAGCACCGCCCCTGATAAGACCCGCTCCACTCTTTTTCACATCCATAGCTACAGAAGTTATCTGCTCTTTTGTCTCAATAGAGCAAGGTCCGGCAATCACTTGGAAATGACCGCCTCCAAATTTCTTGCCGCATACGTCTATAATTGTATCTTCAGGATGCATATTTCTGTTTGCCATCTTGTACGGCTCTTGAATTCTTCTCATGCTTGCAACTACATCATTGCCAAGCACAAAATCATCTTCAAGTATAGAAGTATCTCCTACAAGCCCCCAAAGCTCGCTGCCCATTCCTTTTGATTCGTGAATTTCAAATCCTAAAGCCTTCAGCTTGCCCTTAAATATCGCTTTTTTTTCTTCGTTTGCTTGATTATTAAGTACTAGTATCATATTTTTCCCCTTTTTGTCTGTAAAGTATAAAAGCGTTAAAGCTTTAAAGCAAGCTATCACGATATCACTCTTTGCCATGACAATATTTAATGACAGAAGATGCCATACCGAGACAGCTTGCATATTAATTATTCATTTTTTTAAAGTGCAGCTTGACGCTGACAAGCCCGCTTGACCAATATACAGCACTGAGTGCAGCATAGAATCTTTCGCGCAAATTAACTTATAGCCACTTACAGCCATATCCATATGCAGTCATATGAGTCATATGCAGCCATCTGTAGTTATCTGTAGTTATCCGTAGCCATATACAGCCATCTTGCAGCCATCTGCACAATCATCTGCAGTCATCTGCACAATCATCTACAGCCATCTGCAGTCATCTACAGCGTAACATTCTTTTCGCCTTCGTCAACTTCAGGCTCCTTTAGCTTTGCAACGAGCTGGCCAGAAACTACTTGGTCACCCTGGTGAACAAAAATCTTATCAATTATTCCCTCTACAGGTGCGATGATATTTGTCTCCATCTTCATAGCTTCTATAACAGCCACAGGCTGACCTTCAGCTATCTTTTCGCCTTCCTTGACTACAACCTTCACGATGCTGCCTGGGATGTTCGCTCCGATTTCATAATCACTGTCAGCATCTGCCATAAGTATAGACTGCTTAGAAGCCTTTGTAACTGCCGCCTTGTCCTTGATGACAATCTGACGCATAAGGCCATTTACCTGATATATGAGCTCTCTATTTCCATCTTCGTCAGGATTCTTAATTTCTACGAGCTTAATTACAAGAATCTTTCCTTCCTCTAGCTCGACCTCTCCGATAGCACCTTCCTGGATACCATGGAAGAATATGTCAGAATCCATATATCTGAAGCTTCCTTCTTTCTTGAGACTTGTAAGATAATCTTCAAATACCTTTGGATATATACAATAGCTGATCACATCCTGATCTGTAGCCTCTATATCAAACTTAGCATTCAGCATTTCTCTGATAGCTTCAAAATCCTCATCAGGGAGCAGTGTTCCTGGTCTTCCTTCGATAGGAGCCTTGCCCTTGAGAACGAGATCTCTTAGCTTTTCAGGGAAGCCGCCTTCAGGCTGACCCATCATACCCTCGAAGTAAGATACGATTGAATCAGGGAAGTCCATACCCTTTGCTTTTTCATAAATATTTTCTGGAGTCAGATCATTTTGAACCATGAAGATGGCCATGTCGCCTACAGCCTTTGAAGAAGGCGTAACCTTAATGATATCGCCGAGCATCTCGTTTACCTTGATATACATTTCCTTTACATCAACAAACTTATGCTCAAGGCCGAAGCTCGCAACCTGAGGTCTGAGATTTGAATACTGTCCGCCAGGAATTTCATACTTATAGATTTCTGCAGTACCTGACTTAAGCTCTGATTCATAATCCTCATAAATAGGACGTATGCCAGCCCAGTAAGTAGACAGCTCCTGAAGCTTATCAAGATCCATGCCTGTAGCTCTTTCAGTATGTTCGAGTGCAGCTACTGCTGAATTCAAAGCCGGCTGACTTGTAAGTCCTGCCATGCTGTCAAATGCAGCATCGACAATATCTACACCTGCCATAGCAGCCATCATGATAGTTGCCCCGCCGTTGCCACTTGTATCATGTGTGTGAAGGTGAATAGGAACATCAACCTCATTTTTCAAAGCAGTAATCAGCTTGTGAGCAGCCATAGGCTTGAGCAAGCTTGACATATCCTTGATTGCGATAATATTTGCACCGTGAGCCTGGAGATCCTTTGCCTTCTTTATATAATAATCAAGAGTATACTTGTCTCTCTTGTCATCAAGAATATCGCCAGTGTAGCACATAGAAGCTTCCAAAATTTTACCTTGATTCCTTACTTCATCCATAGCCACACTCATACCCTCGATCCAGTTTAGAGAGTCAAATACTCTGAAAACATCGATACCAGCTGCCGCAGATTCCTTTACAAACTTTCTTACAACATTGTCAGGATAGTTCTTGTAACCTACAGCATTTGCCCCTCTAAGAAGCATCTGGAATAGGACATTTGGAATCTTCTTTCTGAGAGTTTCAAGTCTTTCCCACGGACTTTCCTTAAGGAATCTAAATGCTACGTCAAAAGTAGCACCTCCCCACATTTCGAGGGAGAAGAGATTTCTGCCATAATCTGCTACTGCAGGAGCAATTCTCTCCATGTCTATCGTACGTACTCTTGTAGCCATAAGAGACTGCTGAGCATCTCTCATAGTAGTATCTGTAAAGAGCAGTGCTTTCTGATCGAGAACCCACTTTGACAGACCTTCTGCCCCAAGCTCATCAAAGATTTGCTTTGTGCCTCTAAGTGAAGATAAATCTGTATCAATCTTAGGAACTGCAGGAGGTTCTACTGGAGGATTCTGCCATTTAACTTCATTTACTGCCTTATTTCCTAAGAATTTCAAAACTCTTGATTCTGCATCATCATCAGTTCCGACATTAAGCAATTCAGGGTTGTTGTCGATAAAGCCTGTATTGCATGCACCAGCCTTGAAAGTAGGATGATTTAGAACATTTAAAAGGAAGTTTCTATTTGTCTTTACGCCCTTGATTTTTAATTCGCCAAGAGCTCTGATAGCTCTTGCAGTTGCAGTCTTGAAATCTTTACCAAATGAAGTGACCTTTACGAGAAGGCTGTCATAGTAAGGAGTGATAACTGCGCCTGTGAATCCGTTGCCGCCGTCAAGACGAATACCATTGCCTGATCCAGTAGCATAAAATTCAATCTTGCCTGTATCAGGTGCAAATGAGTTTGCAGGATCCTCTGTAGTAATACGGCACTGAATGGCTGCTCCACGAGGAATGATCGATTCCTGGCTTGGAATGCCAATCTCATCTGAATCAAGAGGATATCCTTCAGCAACTAAAATCTGAGACTGAACGATATCAATGCCTGTAAGACATTCTGAAACTGTATGCTCTACCTGGATACGAGGATTCATTTCGATAAAATAATGTTTGCCCGTCTTATCTACCAAAAATTCAACTGTACCAGCACTCCTATAATTCACATGTCTTGCAAGTCTTAGAGCGTCTGCACAGATAGCTTCTCGCTGTTCCTCGGTAATAGCCTGCGCAGGTGTAAATTCTACAACCTTCTGATGACGTCTCTGAATAGAGCAGTCTCTTTCATAAAGATGAACGATATTTCCGTATTTGTCGCCGAGTATCTGTACTTCTATATGCTTAGGCTCTTCGAGATATTTTTCAATGAAAATATCATCTATGCCAAATGCCTTCCTTGCTTCGCTCTGTGCACTGTTGAATTCTGCGATCAGATCCTCAGGATTCCTTACGATTCTCATGCCTCTTCCGCCGCCGCCAGCTGATGCCTTAAGCATAACAGGATAACCGCAGATCTCAGCAAACTTAATAGCGTCCTCTTCAGACTTGATTGCCTCTTCTACACCTGGAATAGTAGGAACATTTACCTCATGAGCGACAATTTTAGACTTAATCTTGTCACCGAGCTGATCCATCATGATATGAGTAGGACCGATAAATTCGATGCCAGCTTCTTCACACTTCTTCGCAAAATCACTATTTTCTGCAAGGAATCCATATCCCGGATGAATCGCATCTACACCCTTCAGCTTTGCTAAATCGATAATCTCAGTGATCCCAAGATATGCATCTACAGGTCCCTTGCCTTTTCCTATCTGATAAGATTCATCTGCTTTGGTTCTGAAAAGAGCATTTTTATCTTCTTCTGAATAAATAGCTACAGTTCTGATTCCAAGTTCGCTGCAAGCACGAAAAATTCTTATAGCAATTTCTCCTCTGTTTGCAACGAGAACCTTCTTAAACTTTTTCATTTTTGTCAATCCCCCATTTTTTCTTTTTTACATTAACTTATTAATCTATCCATATATCTTATCTGAACCACTTCATACTCTTAAATATGTGACTTGTTCAGGATAAATCGATATAAATTCCATCAATCGGATGATGTCATAAGAACTAGAAAATCATCTTTTCCTCTATATAAGCTCTTACATCTTCCATCGGGATTCTTATCTGTTCCATGGTATCTCTGTCTCTTACAGTTACGCAGCCATCATTTTCAGTATCAGGGTCTACTGTAATGCAGAAAGGCGTGCCTGCTTCATCTTGTCTTCTATATCTCTTGCCAATGCTTCCTGGAAGGTCATAATCAACAAAGAAATATTTTGCAAGCTCATCTCTAAACTCTTCTGCCTTCTCAGCCTGCTTCTTTGTAAGCGGAAGTACTGCAGCCTTATAAGGAGCAAGTGCTGGATGAAGGTGAAGGACAACTCTTGTATCTTCCTTGCCATTTGCTGAAACTACAGTTTCTTCATCATATGCTTCAAATAAGAATGCAAGTGTCACTCTGTCTGCGCCAAGTGAAGGCTCAATAACATAAGGAATGAATTTTTCATTTGTCACGAGATTTTGGTACATCATGTCCTCATCGGAGAATTCGTTGTGCTGACGCAAATCATAATCAGATCTGTGTGCGATTCCCCAAAGCTCACCCCATCCAAATGGGAAGAGATATTCGATATCGGTAGTTGCCTTACTATAATGAGAAAGCTCTTCAGGAGAGTGGTCTCTAAGTCTCATATTTTCTTCCTTTATGCCGAGATCTTTTAGGAACTTAGGGCAGAAGCTGCGCCAATAATCAAACCATTCCATATCAGTACCAGGCTCGCAGAAGAATTCAAGCTCCATCTGTTCAAACTCACGAGTTCTGAAGGTGAAATTTCCTGGTGTGATTTCATTTCTGAAAGCTTTACCTATCTGAGCAATACCAAATGGAAGCTTTCTTCTTGTGCTTCTCTGTACATTCTTGAAGTTTACGAATATGCCCTGTGCAGTTTCTGGTCTGAGATATATCTGAGCAGTACTGTCCTCCGTAACACCCTGGAATGTCTTAAACATAAGATTGAATTGACGAATAGGAGTAAAATCAACACTTCCGCAGGTTGGGCACTTAATTCCCTTTTCAGCCATAAAAGTTTCCATCTGCTCATTTGACCAGCCATCTACAACCTGATCTATGCCCTGCTTATCAAAATATTCTTCAATAAGCTTGTCAGCCCTGAATCTTTCGTGACAAACCTTACAATCGACCTGAGGGTCATTGAAATTTCCCACGTGACCAGAAGCTTCCCATGTCTTTGGATTCATGAGAATGGCTGCATCAAGACCGACATTATATTTTGATTCCTGGATAAATTTCTTGCGCCATGCTGCCTTTACATTGTTCTTAAGCTCTACACCCAAAGGACCATAATCCCAGGTATTTGCAAGGCCACCATAAATCTCAGAGCCTGGAAATACAAAGCCCTTTGATTTTGCAAGCGCCACAATCTTGTCCATTGAATATTTTCTATGCTGAATCTTATCTCCCATTTTAAATAACTCCTATAGTTTATAAATAGATTTCTAATATTAATATAATAACTAAGCGCCAGAAAACCAGCGCTTAGTTATCAATTGATAACTTGTATACTTCCGCTTTTGCATTTTATGCAAATTAAACGGCACGGCAGTACTTGCAGCAGTATTTTTAAAAGCCGGATATCCCAATTTAAAAATTAAATATCCTACTAAAAAGCTTACTGTCTTGCTTTCAGAATTCCGATGTATCACTTAAAAAGCTTAAGGCGGCTAATCTTTTCCTTGTAGCTTGTAAGAAAATCATCAAAGCTCTTGCTCTCATTCTTATCTATATCTGAATCTGGATTTTCGTCAGATTGAGAATTATTTTGCTCTGAATCCGCATCATCAAGGTCAAAATCATCCAGTGAAAATTCCTGTGGCTCATCATCAGATTTTAATCCGCTGCCCTCAACATCATCATTCAAAAAATCATATAAATCGAAGATATTGCTTTTCTTTGATTCACTTGGATTCTGTCCAAACATGTCATCTAAATCAAATTCTGATTGCGGAAATAAGTCCATATCATCGAGAGAATCTGTAAGATTATATTCCGCTTCAAGCTCTGCTCTGAGCTTTGCCGCACGTGCTCTGGCATCATCATCTGCCAAAGGATCTGCCTTTTCCTGCTTCAAATCATCATTTGAGGCTGTTTCCTTTTTTTCTGCATCAGCCTCAGCCTTTTGTGCATCCTTTAGTGACGCAGCGTCAGCCTCCTGCGCAGCAGCTATTTTGGCAAGATTTTTTATCTGTTCTTTTGCGGCAGCTTCTCTTTCAGCCTTTTTTTCGGCCGCCTCTCTTTTATTTTTTTTTTCAAGAGCTTCTTTTTCAGTCTTCTTCGCATCAGTCTTCTTTTCAGACTTTTTTGCTGCAGCTTCCTTTTTTGCCTTTCTTTCAGCAGCTTTTCTTTCTACAATATTGCGCTTCTCGCGAATCTCTGCCTCAAGTTCCTCAGCAAAAGGATCTCCATCAAATGCTTCTTCATCAAAAGCATCTGGATCATTAAAAAAAGAGTCGAAATCCTCGTCAAAATCAGAATCGATATCAAAATTATCATCAATGTCGGAGTCGAAGCTGTCATCAAGATGATCTAGTTCATCATCAGCGTCAGGAGCAAAGTCGTCATCAAAAGAACCAAGCTCTTCATCGAAACCATCAGGCTCTTCATCGAAGCCATCAAACTCATCATCATCAAAGTCAAATTCGTCATCATCGAAAGAATCAAATTCATCATCGAAGTTAAAATAAGCATCTTTATCTATACCTATCCCAAAATCCGATTTAACCTTCCTGACAACATCAGACGCCTTTTCCTTCACTTGTCCAAATGCCTCAGCACCCTTATCCACAATATCATCAGCAACATGACCATAATTTGATTTCAGTTCGTCTATTTTTCCAACAGCCTTGCTGCTAAGGTCGATCACATCGCCGTCTTTCTTGACAAGTGAAATCGAGCATCTTGTACCAAGTGCTGCTGCAGCTGATAAAATAGTCACCCAAGGTATAAAAATCATACCGAGAATACCGGCATTTACCGGAATGTTCATAATGATATCTCCATCCTTTTTTATAAGGATACGCGAAACATTTCCTTTCTGTATGATTTTTTTTATGGTATCCACAAGGTAGGAGCCCTTCTTTTCAGCATCCTCAGCCTCTTCCTCCGCATCTATATGCTTTTCTATGTAAATAATAGCATCTATGACACTTCCGCCAGTCTTCTCGAGTGCGGCCTTTGCCTCAGAATATGAAGCACCAGTTCTATCCTTCACTAAATCTATATCTTTTAACGAAATACCCATATCCACAACCATCCTTTCAATAAGTCATACGAGATAATCTTCGCTTTTCAGCCTATCTATCCCTATATGATATGACATATATGCCTTTGTAATATCCCTTAGACGACCATAAATGTCATCACTTAATGCCAACCTTTCAAATCGCCTTATGTTGTTATTCTGAATGGATTTTAATGCTCTAATTATATCAAATTTCATATCATAAATCAAATACTTATCTGGTTTAATTTTATTTATACACTTTTTGCACAATCCCCCGCCATCAGCTATCGAAAAAACAAATTCCTCATCAAGAGGTGCTCCACACGCTGCACACCTTTCTATCCTTGGAAAAAAGCCGCAGCATTCAAATGACTTTATCTGATAGACAAGCACGAGAGTCGATATTTTTTGTGTCCGCCTTTCAATCATTCCAAGCAGATCTATAAGCATATCGAAAAGTCTTTCATTTGGCTGCCCGTCTGGAAGAAGCCTGTTTGTATATTCGAGAATATATGATGCGGTCATGTACTTATCAACATCCTCGCTTATTTTAAAGAAACTGTTTAGCGTCTCTGCAGTATTAATATTGCATGTCTTACCGCCAAAAAAAAGCTCGTATCGTCCATAAGTAAAAACACGCAAAGCAAGTGATGATTTGTTTTTTCCATTCAGTCTTATGCCTGTTCCTGCACTGATTTTTCCATATTTTCTAGTAAAAAGAACTAGCATCGTCCTGTCATCAGGCATCCTGATGCGACTCAGAATAACCCCATCAGTTTCTGAAATCAAAGTGCTCACCCCCTTGCTGTACCTATCATAATTTCCTTCACAGTAATCTAATTGTCACTTGTATACCCGAAATTGCTAATTGCAAACTCACTTTCACGCCAATTTTCCTTAACTTTTACCCAAAGCTCAAGATAAACCTTTGATCCTATAAGCGGTTCTATCTCTAGTCTGGCCGCCTTTCCTATGCCCTTCAGCTTCTTTCCCTGAGCACCTATGATAATGCCCTTATGAGAAGCCTTCTCACAATATATGGCTGCATATATATCCGTATGGGTCTTTTCTTCGATATATCTTTCGATTTCCACAGCTATACCATGAGGCACCTCATCATTTAGATACATGAGAGTCTTTTCTCTAATAATCTCCGAAACAAGAAAGCGCATTGGATTGTCTGTAAACATGTCTCTAGGAAAATATGCAGGTCCCTCACTTATAAATTGCTTGATCTTATCTACACAAATATCTGTATTTTGATCTTTTAAAGCACTTACACCTATGATGTCTTCAAATATACCGAGAGCATCATACTCTTCATATATCTTTTTAAACTCATCAGGTCCCATAAGATCCATTTTGTTGATAATTAGCAGCTTCGGTGTATCTTTTACCTTCTTTAGAAGCTCTACAATATATTTGTCGCCTTTTCCTTCAGACATGCTTCCGTCTACAAGAAAAAGTATCACATCTACTTCATTAAATGTAGCAATAGCAGTATTTGTAAGATAAGTGCCCAGCTTATTCTTTGGCTTGTGAATTCCTGGTGTATCTATAAAAACGATCTGGTGCTCGTCATCATTATATATTCCTCTGATTGCATTTCTGGTAGTCTGTGCTTTGCTTGATGTAATTGCAACCTTTTCTCCTACCATAGCATTCATAAGAGTAGATTTGCCTACATTTGGCCTGCCGACAATGCCTGCAAAACCTGATTTCATATCCTTTATTCCTCCGTTCCGCTTTTTCGACTACGTCATTCTTTTCTTAGCGATTTTCCGCCTTGTATTTTATAGCATTCTTGTCACAGCGATTTTACGCCTTGCTTTCATATCATTCTTGTCGCAGCGATTTTCCGCCTTGCTTTCATATCATTCTTGTCGCAGCGATTTTACGCCTTGTATTTATCATTACTATCTTGACTTTCGCCCTGCTTTTGTTATCAATTTTCCAGCGATTTTACGCCTTGCTTTCATATCATTCTTGTCGCAGCGATTTTACGCCTTGCTTTCATATCATTCTTGTCGCAGCGATTTTCCGCCTTGCTTTCATATCATTCTTGTCGCAGCGATTTTACGCCTTGCTTTTATCATTCCTATCTCAGCGATTTTTCTCCACATTTTCATCTTTTTCCGACAAAGAGAACCTTACATTCTTTCTAGACCCAGCTCTTTCATGACAATTTCTTCTCGAGCGCGCATAATCTTTTTTTCATCTTCCTCCATATGGTCATATCCGAGCAGGTGATGTATACTGTGGACAAAGAGATATATCGTCTCTCTTTCGTACGAATGCCCATATTCCTCAGCTTGACGCTTTGCAACAGCATCACATATAACTACATCACCAAGACAGATCTCATCGTAGCATGCCGCCTCATCTATATCATCAAATTGCGGAAATGAAAGCACATCCGTGACCTTATCATTTGCACGATAATCTCTATTAAGCTGCCTTATAGTCTCCTCATCAACATATGAAAAGCTTATCTCACATTTTTCCGGATCAAGCTTCTCATGCAAGACGCATATCTCAGCTGCACGTGTCATATAATCAAGCATCTCGTCAGACAGATGCATATCTTCATCATATAATAT
This sequence comes from Anaerovoracaceae bacterium, assembly GCA_963648085.1. GTDB lineage: Bacteria > Bacillota > Clostridia > Peptostreptococcales > Anaerovoracaceae > Alangreenwoodia. The sequence continues at coordinate 1,324 of CAVJDC010000051.1, read as the reverse complement.
TTCCATAATCCAATCTCTCCACGATAACGCTATTCGCGTTCACATAGCCTTCTCTACAATAATGATATCACATTCATGACACTTTCTCCATGATAGCAATATTCGCATTCATACAGCCTTCTCCACAATAATGATATCGCATTCATGACGTTTTCTCCATGATAGCAATATTCGCATTCACATAGCCTTCTCTACGATAAAGATATCATAATAATACAGCCATACCGCGTCAATCATTTAGAATCTTGATTCTATAATGCTATTCTATAATGCTATTCTATAATGCTATTCTGTAATGCTTTATTCGTTTCTCTAGGCTTTGCATACCCAAATTAAACACATTCGCAATAATGGCTGCTCGCTGATAATCGTTTCAAAGCAATCGCTTAGTGGTAAAAATTCATTGATAGTCATTCTGCGGAATTATTCATCCTGCGCATCACGCTCATAAGCTTCTATAATTCTCTTTACTAGAGGATGCCTCACAACATCATTCTGTTTTAGGATTGCAAATTCTATTCCCTTTATATTTTTGAGAACACGCTGTGCATCCATAAGCCCGGAAGCCTTCTTTTTAGGTAGATCTATCTGTGTGACATCACCCGTGACAACAGCCTTCGAACCAAATCCCAGCCGGGTGAGAAACATCTTCATCTGTTCTTTTGTAGTATTTTGTGCTTCGTCAAGAATAATAAATGAATTGTCAAGAGTACGACCTCTCATATATGCAAGGGGTACTACCTCGATAACTTCTCTTTCTTTGAGTCTAAGTGCGGCATCACGACCCATGATATCAAAAAGAGCATCGTATAATGGACGAAGATATGGATCGACCTTTTCCTGAAGATCCCCAGGCAAAAAACCAAGACTTTCACCTGCTTCAACAGCCGGTCTTGCCAGCAAGATCTTCTCTATTTCCTTATTCTTATATGCATTGACAGCCATTGCTACTGCGATATAAGTCTTTCCAGTTCCTGCAGGTCCTATTCCAAAGACTATGTCATTTTCTCTTATCATTTTTACATAACGACTCTGTCCCGCCGTCTTTGCTCTTACCGGCTTGCCGCGATGTGTAAAGCAGATTATATCACTGTCAAGTCTATTTTCTCTGTAGGTTTGTGAATCTGCATTTAGTGCTATCACATATTCTCTCTTTTGATCATCAATTTGTCTTCCCTTGCTAGAAAGCCATATAAAATCAAGCATTGCATTCCATGATTTTGTCACATCGCCTCCACGCACGATAAGCTCATCACCGCGCTGAATCACGTCAGAACCGAAAGCTTCCTTTATAAGCTTAAGATTTCTATCTTCGCTTCCAAAA
>CAVJDC010000050.1:0-12329 GCA_963648085.1 Anaerovoracaceae bacterium | reverse complement strand
CAGGCTTCTGATTCAGAGCATCAGCAGCGCCGCAGTGTAGGCCCGCAGGGACAGCGCCCTATTCAGCATGATCAGCAGCGCAGCAATCCTAGATTCCAGGCTTCTGATTCAGAGCATCAGCAGCGCCGCAGTGTAGGCCCGCAGGGACAGCGCCCTATTCAGCATGATCAGCAGCGCAGCAATCCTAGATTCCAGGCTTCTGATTCAGAGCATCAGCAGCGCCGCAGTGTAGGCCCGCAGGGACAGCGCCCTATTCAGCATGATCAGCAGCGCAGCAATCCTAGATTCCAGGCTTCTGATTCAGAGCATCAGCAGCGCCGCAGTGTAGGCCCGCAGGGACAGCGCCCTATTCAGCATGATCAGCAGCGCAGCAATCCTAGATTCCAGGCTTCTGATTCAGAGCATCAGCAGCGCCGCAGTGTAGGCCCGCAGGGACAGCGCCCTATTCAGCATGATCAGCAGCGCAGCAATCCTAGATTCCAGGCTTCTGATTCAGAGCATCAGCAGCGCCGCAGTGTAGGCCCGCAGGGACAGCGCCCTATTCAGCATGATCAGCAGCGCAGCAATCCTAGATTCCAGGCTTCTGATTCAGAGCATCAGCAGCGCCGCAGTGTAGGCCCGCAGGGACAGCGCCCTATTCAGCATGATCAGCAGCGCAGCAATCCTAGATTTTCTGACGCTGAACATTCTCAGGTATCGGAGCCACATAGACGTCCCGCCAGTGGTTCTTCGACGAAAAATCCTAGCAGACGCCCTGCCGAAAATTACTCAGCGCCAGGAAGAAGAAATTCTTCATTTGAGAAAGACGCATACCGAAATGCAGGACAAAGCATACATAACAGCAGACAGTATCATACAGATGGTGCAGCTTCACACATGCAAAATCCACCATATGGAGATGATATAAATGTCACAAGCCTTGCAGACCTTGGCTTTGATGACGACAGAGAAATCTCAGAGCTTTCAAATTCCAGCAGCAAGGCTGCAGTCAGTGATCATACATATCCAGATGATGATCTTGATCTCGGCATATTTGACGAGCTTGAGTCTATAGAAGGAGTCGACACTTCACATAGTGAAGACAACTGGCTTTCTTTTACTACGGCACTTGAAAATGCCAGTATCGCTGCAGGCGTATCACATAATTTTGACGCTTCAAGCGACGAGCAGGACGTCATCGATGATATAACAGGATTCAAGAAAAGAACACGTGCGATTCCAGCCTTAGGCGATTCTGATGCTGATACACGCACGCACAGCGACGATTCAAATGAAATATTCAATTATAATGGATATGAAATCAGCACCTCTCCAGAGCTTGCGCAGTACATTACTGAGCAAAATTCGTTGGAAAACGGTGGCAAAAGAAAAAGAAGTCCAGAAGATATAAGAAAAAAGAAGAAAGTAATGAATAAAAAGAAGAAAAAAAGAAGAAGAAGAAAGAGAAAATCAATTGGTGCGCGTATTCTTCTATTTATCATTTTGCTTATCATTCTTGCTCTCATTTCGGGTGTAGTATATGCTGGAAGCATTGTCCTGACATCACCTGAGATAGATACCACAAACATATACGATCAGCTCAATCAAACCTCTACCATTTATGATGATGAGGGCGAGCTCCTCGAATATGTAGACGCAAACGAATCAAGAACAATTGTCAGCTACGACGAGATGCCACAAAATCTGATAAATGCCTTTGTAGCTATTGAAGACAAGACATTCTTCGATCACCACGGCTTCAATTATATCCGTATTCTCGGTGCGATAAAAGACAGCCTTGTATCTAATAAGAGCATAAGCGGTACTAGTACGATCACTCAGCAGCTAGCACGAAATATCTATCTTTCAAGTGAGCGATCCATGACCAGAAAGATCAGAGAAGCGTATTATACCGTAATTCTCGAGCAAAATTTGACAAAAGAACAGATTATAGAAGCATACCTAAATACTATATCACTCGGATATGGATCTTATGGTGTAGAAGCTGCTGCTAAGGCATACTTCGGCTGCAGCGTAAGTGAGCTTACACTTGCAGAGTGTGCTACCTTAGCATCGATTCCAAAGAGTCCTTCTGCATATGCGCCATTGAAGAATTATCCAAATGATGAAGTGGTTGCAGATGATGAAAATATTGTACTTGTAGGAGATACTTATACTACTGTTTATTCTGACGCTTTCAAGGATAGGCAGCAAACTGTACTTCACTCTATGTACGAGCTAGGCTTTATTACTTCTGATGAATATGACGAAGCTATGGCAGAGGACATCAGAAATGATATAAATCCATCACAAAAGCAAACTGTTGTAAGTTCATACTTTGCTGATTACTGTATTGACGAAGTAAAAGCTGACCTTGCCGAAGAATATGGTCTCTCAGAGGCTGACGCAGCAGCTATGATAAATAAAGGCTTACATATCTACAGTACACTGAATGTTGACATGCAGCAGACTGCTGAAGAGATTTACAACAAGAATTCTTACTTCCCTGGTCTGTCATACAGGACAAAGGGCGGAAATATCGTAAGCTCAAGCGGAAAGCTCTTGCTTTATTCGAAAACAAATATTTTCGGAGATGACGATATTTTCAATCTCAGTGAAGATGATTACGAATTTGATGCAGCTGGAAATCTCAAGATTTACGCTGGAAATTATCTGCGTTTCCTAAATATCACTACAAGCGATGGTTCGAGTGATATACAGATTGAATTCAAAAAGATGTACTATAAGGAGGGAGGCACCCTTTACAGTATAAATGGCGGAGTCATAAACGGAATCGATGCAGCTTATAAATCAAAAGATTCTGACGGAAATCTTATTATCAGTGCGGAATATATGAACAGTCCAAATTGCATATTTACCTTCGATGACAATGGCATAGCTATCACAGCAGACCATTATACACTCAGACAGCCTACGATTCAGCCGCAAGGTGCGTTCGTACTCACTGATTTTACAAATGGTCAGATTAAGGTAATGGTTGGCGGCAGAAGCCTTTCAGGAAAGCTTCTCTACAATCGTGCCACAAATCCTAGACAGCCGGGATCCTCAATCAAGCCTATAGCTGTTTACGGCCCTGCTATTCAGTCAGGTGTAGATTACAATACAGGATGGACTGCCGGAAGTACTATCGAGGACTCCGAAAACAAAACAGCTGACGGAAAGATTTGGCCAAAGAACTCACCAAACAAATATGAAGGCTTTATCACTCTCAGATATTGCGTAGAGCATTCTAAGAATGTTCCTTCTGTAAGACTTATCACTAAGCTGAACAACCAAATGGCAAATGAAAGAGATCCTGATACAAAAGAAAAATTCGGCGATTTCGGATATACTATCAAAATGCTCAAAGAAAATGGCATTACCTCGATAGTAGAAGAAGGAAGCTCAAATGACCTCAATGCCGCAGCACTCGCACTCGGTGGTATGACAAATGGTATCTCTCCTATTGAAATGGCTTCCGCATATGGCACATTCCCTAATGGAGGCGTCCATGTAGAATCAACTACATATACCAAGGTCACTGACTCTTCAGGAAATGTAATACTAGAAAGTGATCCTAAGGAAACTCAGGTTTATGATGAAGGCGTAGCATTTATCATGACAGACATACTCAGGACTACAGTTACAAATGGTATCGCAGGCAGAGCAGCAATAGGAATCCTTCCTGTAGGCGGAAAGACCGGTACTACTACAAGCAACAACGACGCTTGGTTCGTAGGCTTCACTCCGCAATATTCTGCAGCAGTATGGATTGGTACAGATGACAACATCAAGCTTACTCAGGGAAGTTCGGCAGCAGCTTCGCTTTGGAGCACCGTAATGCGAAAGATTGCATCTAATGGCGAAACAAAGAAATTCCGCTCTGCTCCTTCAAATGTCACAAAATCAAATGGTGATTATATTGTAAAGGGCACAAAAGCCACAAAGAACTCGTTTGGAGGCAAGATATCAGCAAAATATGATAGTCAAAATATAAGTGAAGAAGACGAAATAGACAATGCAGAAAATACCGACGAGCCGACGACAAATACAAATGGCAGTCAAGGTACGAACTCTAATGGCAATCAGGGTACAAACTCTAATGGAGGCACCAATGGCAGCCAAGGTACGAACTCTAATGGAGGCACCAATGGCAGCCAGGGTACAAACTCTAATGGAGGCACCAATGGCAGCCAGGGTACAAACTCTAATGGAGGCACACATGGCAGCCAAGGTACGAACTCTAATGGAGGCGCAGTGGTTGACGATTAGTTTATTGATTCACGCTGATTTGATTGACGCTTACTAGCTCGGTGCTGACTGTATTAATTGCTGCTTGCAATTTAATGCAAAAGAAACAAGCTGTGCGACACAATTAAGTGTCGCACAGCTTGTTATATTTTCTGCTATATTATTTTCGATTATGAAATACCACCGATTTTATCTAGAGATTTTCTGCTTAAATTTGTGCTTAAAATCCATTTATTTCCAGTATCATCTTGTCAGCAGTTTGTCCGGTACACTTGTCATCACTCAACTGTGACACTCTTCGCAAGATTCTTCGGTTTATCAATATCACAGCCACGTTCTCTAGCAATATAATATGCAAATATCTGAAGAGGGATGATTGACAGAAGCGGTGCAAGCTCGTCCTTACAGTCAGGAATATAAATTATATCCTTTGCTTTTTTTCTTAAAATTTCTGTTCTTTCCTTCTTCTTTGCCTTTTCCTCATCGCTGTCATATGTATCAGACTTTTCTTTCACTATCGCAAGTATGTCTGCCTCTCTCGCATATACTTCTTCAATATTTGAGATCATCTTATCATACAGAAAATCCTGTGTCGCAAGAGCAACAACTAGTGTGCCGCTCTCCATCAAAGCGATAGTTCCATGCTTAAGTTCTCCTGCTGCTATAGCAAATGAGTTGATATATGAAATTTCCTTAAGCTTAAGTGAGCCTTCATAAGACACTGCTGAATCAAGACCTCTTCCGATAAAAAATATACTATTTCTCTTATAATACTTTCTCGCAATATTCTTGATCTTTCTTTCATCCTTGAGAATTTTTTCAACCTTTTCAGGGATGGCCTTAAGCTCATCTATATACTCTCTATATATATCGTCAGAAAGTATACCCTTTTGTCTTCCCATATAAAGACCTATGATATACATACATACAAGCTGCGTAGTATAAGCCTTTGTAGACGCTACAGCGATCTCAGGCCCTGCCCATGTATAGAATACATCATCCGATTCTCTTGCGACCGAGCTTCCTACGACATTTACTACCGATAGCACTCGTGCACCCTTACGCTTTGCTTCTCTAAGTGCTGCAAGAGTGTCAAGAGTCTCGCCAGATTGGCTTATAGCTATGAACAGCGTCTTGTCATCCACAAAAGGATCTCTATATCTGAACTCTGATGCCACATCTACTTCTACACTAATTCCTGCGAGCTTTTCTATCATAGCTTTGCCTACAAGTCCAGCATGATAAGCTGTACCACATGCAACTATATATACCTTGTTGAAGTTCTCTATATCTTCTTTAGTCATAGAAATTCCGTCGAGAATGAGATTATCCTCTTCATCCATGCGAAGCATGAGAGTCTCCTGAATGCCCTTAGGCTGCTCGTGAATCTCCTTTAGCATAAAGTGATCATAGCCGCCTTTTTCTGCTGCAGCTACGTCCCAAGTGACATTAAATACATCACGATGGATCTCTTTTCGGTCAGCATTATAAATAGTCACACTTCCAGCCTTTAAAACAACCGTTTCGTTATTTTCTATCAGATATATCTTCCTTGCATACTTAAGAAATGCAGGAATGTCTGAAGCTATAAAGTTGCATCCATTTCCAAGACCTACCACAAGAGGGCTGTCTTTTCTGACAGCAATCATCCTGTCTGGCTCATCAGCACATATGACGCCTATCCCATATGCGCCTTGCATCATATCTACCGCCTTATAGACCGCATCGAGCAAATCGCCTTCATAATATATTCCTATAAGCTGCGCTATGACCTCCGTGTCAGTTTCTGATTTAAAGGTGATACCGTGCTCTTTTATAAGCATGTCTTTTAATGATGCAAAATTTTCTATGATTCCATTGTGAACCACAGCTATTTTGCCGCTTTTATCACAATGAGGGTGAGCATTTACATCCGATGGTGCGCCATGTGTGGCCCAACGAGTATGTCCTATACAGAGCGTCCCATAAAGTGATTCGCCTGCTATAAGATTCTCTAGATTTTCGATTCCACCCATTTTTTTTCTAACAACAAGACCGTCCTTTGTGCAAAGTGCAATACCTGCTGAATCATACCCTCTATATTCGAGATGCTTTAAACCCTCTATAATAATACCTGTAGCATTTTCATATCCTACGTAGCCAACTATTCCGCACATAGTATATACCTCCCTTCATGCTCCAAAAAGGTCTAGTAATTCATGATAACAGAATTTCTCATGCATTACCATTACACCCATTTTACATTTTTTTCTTTCCCATTCCCCCTCATTTCCATCAAATCCCACAGAATCACCAGCAGCTTTTGCTCTGCCTGAGTTTCATCGGCAGATTATGGTCAGACACTTGAAAGTCAGAAATCAAACTTGCCACGCCTGTAAGCTATGCATTTTATACAGGCAAACTTGTAAGCAGATTATACAGCTCCGAGTAAAAATCATCGCATACGCAAATACCCTCTGATGTTCTCATTTTTTGTCCTGTTTCTAGAATTTCTATTATTATATGCCTATCTCCAGGATATTTATCTGCAATTGCTTTTATGCCATTTAATTTTGCCTGAAGATTTGTCGAATCAACAATTTTGATTCTCACATCTCTTTTGTAAGAGCTTTGTTTGCTTTCGTGACCATACGAATTGCTCTTCTTCTCATATCCGCGAACACTGTGTGCTCTTCCGTCTCCGTAAGAAATGCATATGCTTTCGTCTCCGTAAGAAGCTTGCATTTTCTCATATCCGTACGCATCATAATCTTTTTCTTCGCCATGGATCTGATGTTCAAATGTATAATTCCTGTCTTTCGCTATGGAAATATTTGGCATATCAGAGCGAATTTTATAATCAATTATCGGCGGGACATACTCATCGAGAAGCTGTATATCGCTTGCAATGATACGGGGCTGCTCGTCCTCACGAAGCTGCAGTCTGCCTGTCACGACAATTATGGCATCATCTTCCAGTATATTGTGATATTTTTCGAAAGTATTTGGAAAGACAATTATCTCGGTAATTCCATAAAGATCCTCAAGTGAGACAAATGACATCATTGTATTTTTTTTCGTAATCATATTTCGCTTCGAATCTATGATGCCAGCAATGACGACACGGCTTCCATCCTCATCTAAGGAGATTGCTTCGCTGTCTGACAAAATCTCAGAATTTACTGATGACACCTCTGAAATTCGCTTCGCATAATCCTCAAGAGGATGACCCGAAACATATACACCTAGCATTTCCTTTTCCATTTGCAGAATAAGAGAATGTGCAAAATTTTTTACATCAGGCATGGCCTTCTTGAGAGAAGCAGATTTCATAACCTGTCGAAAGCTTTCCTCAGCGTCACCTGCATCTCCAAACATAGAAAGCTGACCGACAATATTATTCTTACGTATATTTTGTATCGAATCTAAAAGAGGTCCATATGATGCAAGCAGTGCAGCTCTATTTGGATTCATGCTATCAAATGCACCAGCCTTTATGAGGCACTCCATTGCTTTTCTATTTATCTTCTTTATGTCAAGCATTTGAAGAAAGCTTTCCATATCCTGCTGGATTCCATATGCATTTCGTGCTCTTATTATCTCATCGACAACACTGTCTCCTACATTTTTTATCGATGACAAGCCAAAACGAATTTCGCCTCCGCTTGCCGTAAAATTTTTTTCACTTACATTTATATCAGGGGGAAGAACCTTTATCCCCATCTCAGTACAATTTCTTATATATTTTGCTATCTGACTCTGCTCACCTCTCACGCTTGTCATGAGTGCTGCCATAAATTCAGCTGGATAATATCTCTTTAGCCATGCAGTTTCATATGCCAAAACTGCATATGCAGCAGCATGTGATTTGTTGAAAGCATATGAGGCAAATTTAACCATATCATGGAAAATGATTCTTGCTTCCTCTTCTGGAACACCATTTCTCACGCATCCAGGTACATCTATACTCCCATCTTCATTGAGCTTTCCATTTACAAAATATTCCTCTTCCTTGGCCATTACATCAGCCTTTTTCTTGCTCATGGCTCTGCGCACGAGATCACTTCTGCCATAAGAATATCCAGCCAAATCGCGCACGATCTGCATGACCTGCTCCTGATATACTAGACATCCATAAGTAACTGACAAAATAGGTTCAAGCTTTTCATGTACATATCTTACGCCAGACGGGTCTTTCTTATTTGCGATATAAGTAGGAATTGAGTCCATAGGACCTGGTCTGTAAAGAGATATACCTGCTATGATATCTTCAAAGCAGTCAGGTGCAAGATTCTTCATAAACTGCGTCATTCCTGACGATTCTAGCTGAAATACACCTAAAGTATTTCCCTGTGCAATCATACTATATACTTCGCTGTCATCATAATCCATAGAGCTGAAATCGATTCGTATAGAATGATTTTTTTCTATCATATCAAGTGCATCGCGTATAACAGTCAGATTTCTAAGCCCAAGAAAATCCATTTTCAGCAGACCTAGCTCTTCTATCGTGGTCATATTGAATTGCGCACTGACACCCTTGTCTGACGTGTAAAGAGGAACATAGTCATCAAGAGGCTTTTTCGAGATAACTACACCTGCAGCGTGAGTAGATGCATGTCTAGGCATACCTTCAAGAGCCATTGATACGTCAAGGAGATATTTGACCTCACGATCATTCTCATAAAGAGTCTTTAGCTCAGGATTCATTCCTATCGCCTTTTCTATAGTCATATGAAGATCAAATGGTATCATCTTCGCAATAGAATCCGTCTTCGCATATCCCATATCGATTACTCTTCCGACATCGCGCACTGCAGCTTTAGCCTTCATCGTCCCGAATGTAATAATCTGTGAAACTCTTTCTTTGCCATATTTTCTTATGACATAATCTATAACCTCACCTCTGCGCTCATAGCAAAAGTCCACATCGATATCAGGCATGCTGACACGTTCAGGATTGAGAAACCTCTCAAAGATAAGCCCATACTTTATCGGATCTATATCTGTAATATGCAGACAATATGCAACTATACTGCCCGCTGCCGAGCCTCTTCCCGGACCAACCATAATGCCATTTTCTCTGGCATAATTTATAAAGTCCCAAACTATCAGAAAATACTCTACATATCCCATATTTTCGATAGTAGAAAGCTCATATTCCAGCCTTTCCCGATGTTCCTCAGCCCGCTGCCCATAGCGCTTTGCGAGCCCTCTCTCGCAAAGATAGCGCAAGTAAGATTTTGTATCATAATCCTGCGGAGGGCGAAATTCTGGAAGATGAAGATGACCAAATTCAAATTCTACATTGCATCTTTGTGCGATAAGCTCAGTATTTTCAATAGCCTCTGGCACATCAGCAAACAGCCTCATCATCTCATCGTGCGACTTTAGATAAAATTGGTCATTTGGAAATCTTAGTCTGTCTGTATCATTTAGATGTGAGCCTGTCTGTATACACAAAAGGATATCGTGATATTCGGCATCCTCTTGATTGATATAATGAACATCATTTGTGGCAATAAGACCGATGCCTGTCTCGCGGCTGAGTTTCTTAAGCATTGGATTTATGCGCTTTTCATCCTCAAGACCATGATCCTGAAGTTCAAGGAAAAAATTTCCTTTTCCAAAGATATCCTGATATTCTAATGCCTCTGCCCTTGCACCCTCGTAATCATCACGAAGAAGAGCCTGCTGTACTCTTCCAGCTACACATGCACTCGAAGCTATGATGCCCTTACTGTACATCCTAAGCACTTCATTGTCTATTCTCGGCTTATAATAAAAGCCTTCCGTATATCCCTTAGAAACAATCTTTACAAGATTTCTATATCCCTCATCATTTTCTGCAAGCAATATCAAATGTCCGCTCTGCTTATCATATTCGGCAGTTTTTTGGTGTCTGCTGCGTGCCGCCGTATAAACCTCACATCCTATGATAGGCTTTATACCGGCTGCCTTAGCCTCACGATAAAAATCAATTATGCCAAACATGACACCATGATCTGTAATAGCAAGCGAAGTCATTCCAAGCTCAGATGCCCTTTTTACAAGAGGGCCTAGCCGTGACGCACCATCAAGCAGGCTGTACTCTGTATGTACATGCAAATGTGTAAAACCCATATTCCCTCACTATTCCGCTTTCGCATTCAAGACCTTGTTCGCCAGATTCCTCATCTCGCATTCAAGACCTTTTTCGCCAGATTCCTCATCCCGCATTCAAGACCTTGTTCGCCAGATTCCTCATCCCGCATTCAAGACCTTTTTCGCCAGATTCCTCATCTTGCATCTAAAGCTCCATCCGCTGGTTTCTCGTCTTCCCACGAAATGCCAAAAAGCCCCATATCTCTTAACTCTGCTCCCAACATGTTCATAGAAAAACTGTCTCCTGCCCATTCCTTGACAGCTTCATCGAAGTCATTAAGGCTTGCATATTCTTTATATGAATATGGAACAGGCTCACCCTTGAGATAGCTGTGTCGTATATATTTCGTAGTCTCTTCCTCACCCAATCTCCCAAGAGTAGTGAGCAAAAAACCTATATCTCTTCTTGTGTCAGGATGCATCAATTCCTTCCCATGACCACTATAAAAATATCTGATCGGACTTAGGTCAGTATACTTCTCCTTTTGATAAATCTTGCATGCAGCCACTCTGTCACAAAACATTTCTGCAATATATCTTCGCGGCATAGGCATGCCCCTTACAGTTCCATGGATCTTTTCATTGTAATCAAGCCAATATTCAAAATGATGTCTGTTTCTTCCCTTATGATGGAGCCATGAAATAGAGTAACCATAAAGCTCCCTTTCGTAGTTGTTTGGACTCCTATGTCCTTGATAAAATCTGCATCCTCTTGAAAATTCTGTCCAAGAATATTTTGAAAGATCATGAAGAAGTCCTTGCTTGTAAAGACCGATTTTAAAGCAAAGCCTCATCACAGTATGCCGATGCTTTGTAATTGTCTTAAAATGCTTCCATGGATGCATAAAATACCCCCAATAATAGATTCCCCCAGCTTAGGCCGCACATGCCAAAGCTATATAAGCTATATAAGCTATATAAGCTATATAAGCTATACAAGCTATATAAGCTATATAAGCTATACAAGCTATACAAACTATACAAGCTATACAAACTATACAAACTATACAAGCTATATAAGCTATACAAACTATACAAGCTATATAATCCGATACATGTCAAGAATCGTCAGCACGTGCTGATTATCCTTTGCCATTTAATATTTGTACAAATGATCAGCGCTTAATACTCGCATCTTCCCTAAGCTTGTCAAGCTTTTTGTTATATTTTTGGCTGATTAATGTATAACTTATCTCATCCTGAGCATTCTCGAAGGATATAGTTCCATATATACCTTGATTTTCCATATAATAGAGTCTTGCATCCTCCTCAAGAGCTTCCTCAGTGTAGTCTTCCCTTATCTCTTCAAATAATTTATCGGCGAGATATCCTGACATAAAATAATATTTTATAGATTCATCAGATATGTCATTGTGGCTGAAAAATTCACTTCCATTTTGAATGAGAGCATCAGTATTCGATTTGATTTGAGAGCTGTACTCTGCAGATTCAAAGAGCTGCGGCTCTTTTTCTTCATAATATTGTCTAAGAAGCTCCGTATCAACCATCTCGTCCATAATCACCTCTGACTGCTCAGACTCGTCATCATCAGTCGGATCATATCCCTTCTCGTATAGCCAGATTTTACAATAATCTTCATAGTCTTCTTCAGTAAAAATTTTTTCGTTTACGCTGAACTTTTGCTCATCAGCATCCTTATGTCCGCATCCTGAAAGTATCACAGTCATCATGGTCATCATGATAATAGTGACAAGCAAAAGAGCAGTGATTTTTTTATTTGCCAGCAATATATTTTTCTTTTCCTTCATCGGCTTGCCGTCATATATATTATGATACATTCTCTCACCTCCCGCTACACTCAAATATCTTCTCGATCATGAGCTGCTGCAACAAGTCGCCCAAAAAAATTTTCCATTATTCTAATAGTGCTTTATTCTCAAGCGCTGCTTTATTCTCAAACAATTCCTTATTCTCAAGCGATGCCTTATTCTCAAACAATTCCTAATTCTCAAGCA
>CAVJDC010000049.1:0-12621 GCA_963648085.1 Anaerovoracaceae bacterium | reverse complement strand
TTGCAGCGCGTGTTCCTTGTACATTCTATCACATATTTTGCTGTGTGTACATTAATTTGTATAACATCGTATTTGTATTGTCATCTCTATCAAGTACGCATCAAATCACATCTCCCTCATCCGGATAATATGGACTAAACTCCATGGTTTTCTTCGCCTTTTGCACTAATTTATCTGCGGATTTATATTGAGATGAAATTGGAATTATATCAATATTGCATTCTCTATTCTCTGCTTCTAAGCTTCTAAATTTCTTAAAATAGCGAATTTCTGTCTCTGAGCCCTCACGTATCAAATATAACACAGGTTTTCGTTTTCTTTGTCTGGATGATTTTCGACCGATTTCTTTTATTCTGCTCATTTCAGATAGCACCCCCGATAAACGGAATTGCACCATATCTTCCTTGCATATATCCCTTTGCAATACTTTCGTCTTTTCTAGGTGAAAATTCAGTTAATGCATAAATATCTGTCTGCATACTTTTTTCATCCTTTTCTGCAAACCAAATCTGATCTCGGCGCAATAATCTTAAATCCAATAATCCTATATCATATGTTGTAAAAATTAACTGTGCATGATTCTTGTTAATTGTCTGATCCTGCATCATTTCAACCAAATGTCTTGTAAAAAGCGGATGCATACTTGCTTCTATTTCATCCACAATCAACACTGCTCCCGAATCTATAGCATCCATCCACAATCCGATTCTTGCAAAAAAACGTTGTGTCCCTACTGATTCCTGTCCAAGCAATAACGTATAGTAATTCTGTTTACCGCCGGCATCATTTAACTGATGCACTGCAGAAACTATAGGATTATCCTTTGTTCCTGCGAGTTCAACATCGCAAATCCCAAGATCCGCAAGCATCAATTCATTTATGATGTGCCTCTTCTCTTCGCCGCCATTTCTGATTGCATCTATTGTTATTTTATTTGATTCATCTGTTCTAGCCACACCACGGAGATTTTTCTGGAACCACAAATATGCTTTTTCCGTCTGCGAACAGTTCCATTCATTCGAGCTGGTAAGATATAGCCTATTTTCCGAAGTGCGTCCAGCAAGTGTACGCTGCTCATTGACACCCTCTCTAAATTCATATTTCCCTCCATCCCTAGAAAAAACCAATGCCTCTCTTCCATTTGGCCAATGGTAAAGATATTCTTTTATAATCCTATTCGCATCAAAAGAAAAACCATATGCATACTTAATTCCTTCATAGTAATAAATAATTTCAAATGCAGTAGGCTCCGTCTTGCTATCTGCGAACGCAAATGGCTCCTGCGGCAATTCTGCCCCTTTAAGTGGCTTTGCATAATTTCCACATACCATCTCCCTCATAAGTAACAGTGCATGTATCAAATTACTTTTACCTGCCGCATTTGCACCATAGATTGCCATGACAGGAACAATCTGTTTCTTGCCATCTGGAGAAATTAAAATTTCTTTCTTGCTTTTATCAGCTGCCGCTTTCATGCTAATAACAGCAGTCTCTTTGATTGAACGATGATTTGTTACTGAAAATTGAAGCAGCATTATCATTCCTCCTTGTATAATTCAAATATAACATAGCGTCGGATGTCTCCCGCCCCTATAGGCGTCTCACCGGTCAAGCAAACTTGTCAGTGCTCTGCTACACTTTAAAAGCTGCTTGATTCAGTGACGATATAAAATAACACTGTCTGACAAGCACTGTTCAAGTGACACTTCCAACAAAACTGTCCTAATGCATTCTTGGCCCCAAGCACCATCTAACGAGCATAGCTCAGCTGATATTGCTGATTAAAATATAAAACATATCAAGTGAAGTGTGCAGCCCGTCAAATATGACATAACTTTCCCAATCGTTGGAGTGTTCAACCGTGAGTTGAAGTGGTATCGTGACCTGTCTCATGCTTGATTAGGCCCTTTGTAGATGATAGAATATTCAAGAGAAATACGAACCACAAGCGTATATACCGCAGCGTCAGATGCTGCCTCTATGATCTCTTCATGCTGCATCTGAGCGTCGGAGAGCATTACTGGCTTTGGGCGCCGGGTTATAAGCTTTCAACTGGCTTTTCACACCGGGTTATAAGCTTTGGACTGGCTTTAGGCGCCAAGTCATAAGCTTTGAACTGGCTTTACGCACCGGGTTATAAGCCTTCCCGCACTCGCCATGCGGACTACGCTTTAGAATAACAACAGGAGAACGAACATGTCATTTATAAGTGCATTTGATGTAATGGGACCAAATATGATAGGCCCTTCAAGCTCACATACCGCAGGTGCCGCACGCATTTCCTATCTCGCACAGAAGATGATCGAAGGACCGCTAAGAAAGGTCGATTTCATCCTCTATGGTTCCTTTGCCAAAACTTACCAAGGCCACGGCACGGACCGTGCCCTTTTAGGCGGCATAATGGGATTTTCTACAGACGATATGCGCATTCGAAACTCTTTTGAGATTGCTCATGAGAAAGGGCTCAGCTTCACCTTTACTCCAAATGAACAGGAAACTGATATCCATCCAAATACTGTAGATATCTATATGGAAAGTGCAAAGGGGCAGAAGATGTCTGTGCGCGGCGAATCCCTTGGCGGCGGCAAGGTGCGTATCGTAGAGATAAACCATGCAAAGGTTGATTTTACAGGAGAATACAGCACACTTATCGTTATTCAGCAAGATGCTCCGGGAGTCGTGGCATATATCACAAAATGCCTAAGCGACCGAAATATCAATATCGCATTTATGCGGCTTTTCCGCGAGGGCAAAGGCGATATCGCATATACAATCGTAGAATCTGATGACAAGCTGCCAGAAAATATTATCCCTGCGATTCTTGAAAATCCGAATATTCACGAAAGCATGATCGTACAGATGTAATGAAGGGAGGATTTTAACGTGGACTTTAAAGGTGTAATGAAGAGAGGTTTTTAACATGGACTTTAAAAATGCAAAAGAGCTCTTGGTGCTCTGTGAAGAAAATAATCTCCCTATTTCAGAGATTATGCGCATACGTGAGATTGAGCTTAGCGAAACGACAGCCGATGCCGTAAATAAAAAGATGCTGCGAGTGCTGGAAATCATGAAAAATGCCGCATTTTCGCCAGTCGAGCATCCCGTAAAATCTATGGGCGGTCTCATTGGCGGTGAGTCGCGAAAGCTTCGCATGCATTCGGAAAAGAGCGAAGCACTATGCGGCGATTTGCTTCAGAAGGCGATGACATATGCCATGGCTACTCTGGAGACAAATGCCTCTATGGGGCTTATCGTAGCATCACCTACTGCTGGCTCTGCCGGCATCGTTCCTGGTTTGCTTCTGGCGATGCAGGAGCATTATCAGCTTTCTGATGAAAAAATCGTAAAGGCACTTTTCAACGCAAGTGCCATCGGATATCTGGCCATGAGAAATGCCACGGTTGCAGGAGCTGTGGGCGGATGCCAGGCGGAAGTCGGCATCGCATCGGCTATGGCTGCCTCAGCTGCAGTAGAGCTGATGAATGGCACTCCAAAGGAGTGTACACATGCAGCCTCCACTGTACTCATGAATATGCTCGGTCTCGTATGTGATCCAGTCGGCGGCCTCGTAGAATATCCTTGTCAAAACAGAAATGCCGCCGGGGTAGCAAATGCTCTCATCGCTGCCGAGATGTCTCTTGCGGGAATCACTCAGCTGATACCTCTTGATGAAATGATTCAGACTATGTACTCAGTAGGAAAAAGACTCCCTGCCGAGCTCCGCGAAACAGCCATGGGCGGCTGCGCGATTGCTCCATCCGCCTGCGAGACAGCTGCGAGCGGCTGCGCGACTTCGCCTTCTGTACGCGAAACAGCCATGGGTGGCTGCGCGACTTCGCCTTCTTCTTGCGAAGGGTGCATACTTAAATAGATGCCGAAATTCCCCCGCCTATAGAGACGGGGGAATTCTTATTCGTCATATCCACTGCCTACAGAATACATTTTTCCATCATTCAAACTCGGCAAGTTCAAAGATGCTCTTAAATATATTTGTTTAAGTTTTGTATCTTTTTTGCCGTTATTTTATTTCTGTTACATATATTATTTTGACTCGCTGATTTTCTGTTGCCAATTTGTTGCCAGCTTATTGTAAATGGTGTAGATAAGTTTGACAACATTTATTTTGAGAACACTGCATCATTTCTGGAAAGAAGGTACACACAATACTGATTCATGCTGATTCCCTCTCTCTTAGAATGTTCTGCCAGTGATCTGTGCAGGCTTCGTGGAATTCTCAATTTAAACTGTCCAGAATAGTCTTCCAGACTGTCTGGTTCATGAATCTCTACACCATCTTCTAATGCAACTTCAATCCATGCTTTTTTTGCATCCAGTGCATTTGCCACCGCACTCTCCACTGTCTCACCACAAGTAATGCAACCAGGCAAATCCGGATAAGAAACTACAAATCCGCCTTCATCTTTATCTTCCACGATTTCCATACGATAGGACATTGCCATATAATCATTCAGCGTCTTCATCATTCTTCGCCTCACTTTCTACAATCTGCCTTACCATTTCTACATATACTTTCTTGATTGGTTCATGCTTTGGTATTGTAATTGGCATACACCCTTGCTTTCTGAAAGTGTAATGACTGCTTACACTTCTTGGTGCATTCATTTCGTATCCGTAGCTTTCCAATACCTTCCGTAACTCATCAAACCGGAGGTCTTTTGACAAATTACATATACGTGTTATCAGTTTATCCCATTTTGACATTTGTTATACCTCCTACGTATATTATGCGTGGTGTCGTATGTGGTGTCAATCAATTTATTATATTATTCCATGATGATTCTACGGCCGTCTTTGACAGCTGACAGATTTGTAAAAGACGAGATCATAACAAAGTCTCCTATATGCCTGTGTATTATTTCCTAAAATCTGAACTAATACACATATATGTTGTTCTCAATTTTAGGTTTTGTCAATCAAAATATTCTTCATATTCACAACTCCCCCCGTTTCGCCATCGTCTTTCACTAAGTTCCATCTTCATTTTTCATCTAAAATATGATATATTCTCTTTGTAGTGCATATTTTGAATAGTTAAGCTGTCAGAACGCTGCAGCTTCTCGACGCTAGTCTGCCTGATCACTATGATTTTTCGGCGCTAGCCTGTCGGAACGCTGCGGTCTCTCGACGCTAGCACGTCGGAGTGTCAGAACGCTGCCAGTTTCTGACGCCAGAATGTCGAATCGCTGCGACCTCATGACACTAAGTATCGGAGAATTATGATTCCTCGGCGATATGACGTTTGGAAATTGCGAATTGTTGGGTATAAGGAGACATTTATTATGAACAAATACAGAGATTTTGACAATTATCTCAAGGAACAACCGAGTGCAGATGGTTATTTCGGAAAGTATGGCGGAAATTATCTTGATGATCCTGAACTTATCAAAGCTTTCAACGAATATGCCGAAGCATATCATACTATAGCACAATCTGCACAATTTATATCCGAGCTTCGCAGGATCAGACGTGATTTTCAGGGGCGTCCTACTCCTGTTTATCATTGCCAGGATCTTTCAAATTATTTCGGCCGCACTCAGATTTATCTCAAGCGCGAAGATTTAAACCATACTGGAGCTCATAAGCTCAATCACTGCATGGGAGAAGGCCTTCTCGCAAAATATATGGGAAAGAAAAAGCTTATCGCAGAAACTGGCGCAGGACAGCACGGCGTAGCTCTCGCTACTGCAGCCGCTTATTTCGGTCTCGAATGCGACATATACATGGGTGAAGTTGATATCGCAAAACAGGCCCCAAATGTCACTCGTATGAAGATGCTCGGAGCAAATGTCATCCCTGTTTCTTTTGGGCTGAAGACTCTTAAGGAAGCTGTCGACGCTGCATTTATGGCTTATGCAAAAGAATATAAGAATGCTGTCTACTGCATCGGAACTGCTGCTGGTCCACATCCGTTCCCTCTCATGGTTCGCGATTTCCAGTTTTGCATCGGTGAAGAAGCAAGAGAGCAGTTCAAAGAGCAGACAGGCCACCTTCCTGACAAGGTAGTTGCATGCGTAGGCGGCGGCTCAAATGCTATCGGTATGTTCACGCCTTTCCTCGCAGATCCTGTAGAGCTCGTGGGCGTAGAGCCTCTCGGAAGAGGTCCTAAGCTTGGTGATCATGCTGCTTCTATCAGTTTCGGTTCTGAAGGAGTTATGCACGGCTTCAACAGCATTATGCTTGCTGATGAAAATGGCGAACCTGCTCCGGTTTACTCAAATGCAAGTGGTCTTGACTATCCTGCTGCAGGTCCTGAGCATGCTTTGCTCCATGACATGAACCGCGTAACCTATACTACAATCAGTGACGAGGAGGCTATCGAAGCTCTCTTTCTACTCTGCAGACATGAAGGAATCATCCCAGCAATCGAAAGCTCTCACGCTCTCGCATATGCTATCAAGGCAGCAAGAACAGGCGCTACAGGCTCGATTCTCGTAAACCTGTCAGGCAGAGGCGACAAGGATCTTGACTTCGTAGTTGAAAATTATGGATATGGTCCAGAATTCCTCGAAATGATGGAAAAGAAGCGCGGCGGGAAATAGGCGGAAAATAATAATCAATCATTTGGTTATAGCTGCAGCAATCTAGCTTCAGTTGTATACATACATAAATTAAAGGAGAAAATACATGAGAACAATTGGTACAGTTGTACGTGGTGTAAGAGCACCTATTATTCGTGAAGGCGACGATATTGCAATGATCACTGCTGACTCTATCGCGGCAGCATGGGAAGAAGCTGGTATCACTCCGCAAGACCGCGATGTAGTTGCTATTACAGAATCTGTAGTTGCAAGAGCTCAGGGCAATTATGCCTCTGTTGACCAGATTGCAAAGGACGTCACTTTAAAGACAGGCGGCGAGACTGTTGGCATCGCATTTCCTATCTTAAGCCGCAACCGTTTCTCTATACTTCTGAAGAGTATGGCTAGAGGCTGCAAGAAGATTGTACTTCTTCTCTCTTATCCTTCTGATGAAGTTGGCAATCACCTCGTCGATATCGACCTTCTTGATGAGGCTGGCGTAAATCCTTACACAGATACTCTTACAGTAGCAGAATTCCGCGAAAAATTTGGTCATATTCTTCACCCATTCACTGGCATAGACTACATTGATTTCTATAAAGAGCTCATCGAAGGTGAAGGCGCTGAGGCTGAGATTCTTCTCGGCAATAAAATCCAGGTTCTCGCTGATTATACAGACACTGTCATCACTTGCGACATCCACACTCGTGCTCGTTCTAAGCGTCTGCTTAAGGCTGCAGGTGTAAAGAATGTTCTCGGTATGGATGATATCCTGAGTGCTCCTGTAGACGGAAGCGGCTACAATGCCGACTATGGCCTTCTCGGCTCAAATAAAGCTACTGAAGAATCAGTAAAGCTATTTCCTAGAGACTGCACAGAGGTAGCTGAAAGAATCAGTGAGATTCTGACTAAGAAATCAGGCAAGCAGATCGAGGCTATGGTTTATGGCGATGGCGCTTTCAAGGATCCTGTAGGAAAGATTTGGGAGCTTGCTGACCCTGTCGTTTCACCTGGTTATACAAAGGGTCTTATCGGTACACCAAACGAACTCAAGCTCAAGTATCTCGCAGACAATGACTTCAGTGACCTTTCAGGCGATGCTCTTAGAGCTGCTATCGAAGATCGTATACGCGAAAAGACTAGCGACAGCTTAGTTGGAAATATGGTATCCGAAGGCACTACTCCTCGCCGTCTCACTGACCTTATCGGTTCACTTTGCGACCTTACTTCAGGCTCAGGCGACAAGGGTACTCCTATCGTTTACATCCAGGGATACTTCGACAATTATACAAATGAATAAGTGAATAATCCAATAGCATTGAATGACATTAGTAGTTCCAGACCAGCAATGAATAAATTATATAATGTTGCCTGCTATGGCGATCACTAATCTGTTAGATCAAAATTACTGGCATCGCACTTTATAAAAAGTGCGATGCCAGTTTTGTTTTACAGCTTTCCGCCACTAAGGAATTATCCTCGCCACAGCCCTTCGGTAATCTGCGATATTTCGAGACTTCTTTATCTCTTTTATTTCCTTATCTCTTCCCGGAAAGCTTTTCGAAGCATGAAACCAAAATTCCTTCATCTTGAAAAGAGCATTGTTTCCTCCGCCCATTTCTATAATGTAGCTTTCAAGAAGATCCTCGTGAAAATCTGAAAATCTTTTCAAATCGCCGATTTGGCATCTTGCGCCAGCAACATCGCCATTCACGCCGACAGCGCCACTATTCGCACCAGCAACATCGCCATTCGCGCCGACAGCGCCACTATTCGCACCAGCAACATCACTATTCGCGCCAGCTGCACCGACGGCAATATTGCCTATTACTCCAATCGAATCACCTTTCGCACCAGCTGCATCACCATTCGCGCCAGGCGATTCCAGAATTTTCCTTATATTTTCTGTGAGCTCAGGATTTTGTATGATCCCCCTGCCTATCATCACTGCGCTTATTCCTTCAAATGATTCCGAGATTCTTACAAAATCTTCAACTGTGCAAATATCACCATTGTATACTACAGGATATAGCATCGCTCCCTTCTCAAGTGCTCTCCCAAACCACTCCGTCCTGACAGGAAGCTTATACAGGTCAGTCTGAATGCGAGGATGCACTATAAGTTCCGATATAGGAAATTTATTGTAAATTTTCTGAATCTCTATCCATTCTTTCGGGTCTGTCATGCCGAGGCGAGTCTTGATTGATATCTTCAGAGAGCATTTTTCATATATTTCCGTGAGGAAAGCCTCCAGATATTCCAGATCAGACAGCATTCCGACTCCACGTTTTCTCTTGATCACTGTACCTGACGGACAGCCTAGATTTAAATTCACCTCTTGGTATCCAAGGTCTTCAAGGCTCTTTGCTATACTTAGAAAATCTGACGCTCTATTTGTCAAAATCTGCGGCACGAGATTTATGCCCTTGTTGTTGTCAGGGTGAACGTCGCGCAGTTCCCTTCCGCTAAGCCCTATATGCGATACAAATGGTGAAAAATATCTGTCCATCTCACCATAAATCACTCCATTATGCATCGAATCCTGCACACTATCAAGCTTTCCATGGCAGCCCAAATCCTGCGCACTATCAAGCTTTCCTTGACAGCCCAGATCCTGCGCACTATCAAGCTTTCCTTGACAGCCCAGATCCTGCGCACTATCAAGCTTTCCTTGACAGCCCAGATCCTGCGCACTATCAAGCTTTCCTTGACAGCCCAGATCCTGCGCACTATCAAGCTTTCCTTGACAGCCCAGATCCTGCGCACTATCAAGCTTTCCTTGACAGCACAGATCCTGTGTGCCGCCGTTCTTTTCGGAAAGTCGCAAATTATGCATATCATCATTTTTTCTGTTATATTTCACTGATTGCCCTGTGCGATGCTTCTCATTTGTCATTCCATAATGCCTATGATATGCACCTCTAAAGACATATCCCGTCAATCCCTCCATCGGAGCAAGATATAATTTCATATATACCTCCTCTATTAAAACAGCCAGACATTTTTCTGCCCGGCTGCTATTTTTGTATTATCTATTTTTTATTGTCTATTTTAGCATTATCCAATTTTGCACTATCTAATTCGCATTATCTAATTTAGCATTATCTAATTTTGCATTATCTGATTTGCGTTATCTAATTTAGCATTATCTAATTTTGCATTATCTAATTTTGCATTATCTAATTTAGCATTATCTAATTCGCATTATCTATTTTGGCATTATCTAATTTTGCATTATCTAATTTATCAGTCTTGCTTTTCATTCTGATTTGGGAATACTCTAGTCACACGTCCTTTTGGATCCTGTCTTCCTAAGAACAGCGGCACGTACTCTATTACAGTATTTGACGTCTCAAGGCCGTACCATTTAAATGGCGTACCTACTCTGCGGCGTATGCTGTATTTTAGCTTAAGCAGGAAAAGATCCATGCCTGACAGGCCCTTGTTGTGGCGAATTGTCTTTCGGAGCATGCAGAACTTGAAATTGCCGATTTCAGATGAATTGTAAATCGTATACTTAGTCTTCTGTGCCGGCAGCTCACCGCTCTGTCTGAGGTCATTTACTACCTGTCTAAGATAAACATTTATGGTCTGGTTTACTTTATATCCCAAATTAAAGTTTACCGAAAATACATAATCAGTGCCAAATGTCTCAACCTCATAATTCATGGCCGTAGGATCATCCAAAGTATTTACCGTGATAAACCAATAAGCTTCCGCTCTCTTAGGTCCCTTATCCAGGATAGAATAAAGGATGTCTCGGTCGATTTTTCCATTCTCAAGATTGTTTGAAATATATACGACATTGTTGCTGAAAAGCGGAATGCTGGTGTCATTTTTAAGAGCTCCCATAGAAGCGAGATGGTCTCTCATATCAAGCTTTGTGCTCTGACTATTCTCTATCTGAGTTCCTCTAAACCAGCAAAGCATAATGATGTAAAGAATAGCAGAAATGATCACAGCCACGTAACCGCCTTTTGCAAATTTGCCCAGACTCGAAACAAAGAACACTGCCTCAATCGCCCCGAAAACGATAGCAAATAGTGCCGCTGCAATTCTCTTCTTGTGAAGCACTCCTATATATACTGTAAACAAAATAGTCATCATCAGCATGCTTATGGTAATGGCAAGTCCGTACGCATTTTCCATGCGTGCGCCGCTTCTGAAATAAAGCACCACGAGGATACATCCCGCCCAGAGAATATTATTTACCAAAGAGATATAAATCTGTCCCTTTGTGTCTGACGGATATTGTACCTGAAGATGAGGCATAAGGTCAAGACTTGCCGCTTCATGTACAAGAGTATAACTTCCGGTAATAAGTGCCTGGCTGGCAATAATAGCCGCAAGTGCGCTGAGCACAACAGCAAAAGGTCTAAGACTAGTAGGAAGCATCATGTAGAAAGGGTTTAGGCTCTCTATCGATGTAATTTCCGGATTTGTGCGATTTTGGAGAATCCATACAGTCTGTCCCATAT
This sequence comes from Anaerovoracaceae bacterium, assembly GCA_963648085.1. Lineage (GTDB taxonomy): Bacteria > Bacillota > Clostridia > Peptostreptococcales > Anaerovoracaceae > Alangreenwoodia. Next base: position 1,604 of record CAVJDC010000049.1, on the reverse strand, counting down.
AATTCAATATCAGACAAATCTTAACGAAAGGCCAGCTGAAATAGATGCTATTTTTGCCCACATGACCCATATCAGTATAAAGTGCTTCAGCACCTGTAGTACACAGAAAAACACTGCCGAGAATCATAAATCCGGCTTTATTGTTTTCGCTAAACAATACCCTAACAGCATATAAAGGATTGAATGCCTTTATGACAGACAAATCTCCCCACGCAAGGTAGACGCCCATAACTCCGAGAAATAAGAACCACAACATCATAACAGGCCCGAAAATCTTGCCTATCTGAGTCGTCCCACTCTTCTGGATAAAGAACAATGCCGATATGATCACTATAGTAATAACAATAACCACAGCCTGACCATTTCCAAGAAGCTTGTCCATAACAGAAATACTCCGAAGACCCTCTACAGCAGTCGTGACCGTAACTGCAGGCGTCAAGACACCATCCGCCAGCATAGTACACCCACCTATCATAGTAGGAATAATAAGCCACTTGCCGCACTTTCTGACGAGACTAAACAATGCAAAAATACCGCCCTCACCGTGGTTGTCCGCCTTCATCGCTATAAGTACATGCTTGATAGTAGTAAGCAGTGTAATAGTCCATATCGTGAGCGACAGTGCCCCGATAATAAAATCCTCAGTCACATTCGCTATTCCGCCATTTCCCTCAAGAATCGACTTCATAACATACATCGGAGACGTCCCTATGTCCCCATAAACAATACCAATCGCCACAAGGAACATCCCTGCACTAAATTTTTTCTTTCCTGCAAGACTTCCATTTTCCATTTTGATTCTCCATTCCCCTCAATCGATTAACTTTCATTATATATATTTTTTTTATTTTGCACACAAGCCCATTCTCCGCACTTCACAAGCCCAGTTCTTGTGCTTTGCAAGCCCAGTCTCTGCACTTCGCAAGCCCAGTCTCCACACTTCACAAGCACAGTTATATGCATCACATGCTCCGTGCTTTTCACATCCTAGCGCCTCGCATCTGATGCGCAAAATACTTAGCCAAATCACAATCAAACACATTATACTCCTATCAATTTAATTGAACAAGTCAAATTTTTGGTTCGACAAAACCACTCACGAGACTGATGCTCCGTCCAATTGGATTTCGAATTTATAAGAAAAAACGCTCCATCAAGCATAAATGCCTGTTTACATGGAACGCTTTTTTAGTACCTTACTTCTTTAGAAATTACTCGGAGAATATTTAATCGCTACAGCAATAACGGTCTTTTCAGTTTCATTTCTGTGGCATAGTCGCACCTCTTTTGTGTACATTATTATCGCATGATCATGAACATAAATACAACATTTTAGAAGCATGCGGCAGTACCAATTTGCAAAAACTCAAAACCCAGGCCCTGACCTTGCGGTCAGGGCCTGGGCAGTTTTTAAAGTATCTTCTCTTTTCAGATATCTTCTCTACTATATCGTCTGTATCGTCTGTATCGCCTGTTTCGCCTGTTTCGGCTGTATCGCCTGTTTCGGCTGTATCGCCTATATCGCCTATATCGTATGTTTCGGCTTGCTCATATCAGCGATGTTCAGGCTTCTCCAATTAGGCTTGTCAGCGCATCTTAAGTGA
>CAVJDC010000048.1:11800-13247 GCA_963648085.1 Anaerovoracaceae bacterium | reverse complement strand
AATTAACTAGGGAGAAAGCATATGGATTATAACGAAATAAGGAATAATTCCGCAAAATGGGCGGAAATCGATTTAGATGCACTCGCACAGAATATGAAAAGCATTAGAGCAAAGGTAGGTCCAAAGAGAAGAATTGCTGCAGTTATCAAGGCAAATGCTTATGGCCATTGTGCTTTGGAGGTTATGAATGTACTGCTTAATGCAGGTGCAGACCAATTTGCAGTATCAAGCCTTGAGGAGGCTATGGAACTCAGAAGACTTGACCATTTTCATGATATTCTAGTACTTGGAAATATTCCTTATGGCACGGAAAGAATGTCTGTAGGATACAACGTTCAGCATGCTGTCACTTCATTTGAGAAGGCAAAGCTGATTTCGGATGCAGCCATGAAGTACGAGACAAAAGCTAAAGTACATATAAAAGTAGACACTGGCATGACGAGAATCGGCTTTCAGCCAAATGATGAAGGATTGGCAGAAGTTCTTAGAGTAGCATCACTTCCTGGTATTTATGTCGAAGGAATTTTCACCCACTTCGCAACAGCTGATGAAAAAGACAAGACAAAAGCATATCGTCAATTTGAATTATATACAGAATTTGTCCAAAAGCTAGAAGCTAATGGTCTGCATATACCTATCAAGCATACATCAAACAGTGCTGCCATTATGGAAATGCCTGAAACCTACAGCGATATGGTAAGACCAGGAATCATTCTTTATGGCATCTATCCATCAGGCGAGGTAGACAGATCTCAGCTTGACATCAAGCCTGTCATGTCATTTAAGACGCGCATCATGCATGTCAAGACTCTTCCTGAGCAAAGACAGATAAGCTACGGCGGACGCTATACCTCAGCAAAGGGAGACCAGATAGGGACTATAGCTGTAGGGTATGCAGACGGTTATACAAGAGCTCAAAGCGGGAAAGCAGAAGTGTTATTCAGAGGAAAGCGCGTAAAGGTTATAGGAAATATCTGCATGGATCAATGCATGATCGATCTGAATGGCTTTGAAGATGTAAAGATTGGTGAAGAGGTTGTACTTATCGGCAGCCAGGGTGACGAATTTATATCTGCAGATGAAGTAGGTGCAAGATATGGCACTATCGGATATGAGGTTGTATGTGCTGTAAATAGAAGAGTTCCTAGATTTTTCATAAAGGATGGCAAGATTACAGGTCATAAGAGTTATCTGACAGATTAATTTTACAATAGATGCGATATGTCATGATATATCGTAATATATAAAAATATTGCGCTATATGCCGTGATATGTCGTAATTTATAAAAATATCGCGCTATATGCCGTGATATATCGTAATTTATTAAATTATCGCACCATATGTCATGATATGGTGCGATATCTTGCAATATGCCGCTATATATGTTGGCAATATATTTTGCATATTTATTTTATGTATTTAGGTAGTAAGTCATATATATATAAA
>CAVJDC010000048.1:0-11668 GCA_963648085.1 Anaerovoracaceae bacterium | reverse complement strand
AAATTCACATTTATCTAAATAATGACTAGAAATATAAACACTTTGTGGTAAAATTCTAAATGTACGTAATAAAATTTAATACGTAGGAAGAGAGGAAGAAAGATATGGCAAAGAAGCTTATATCTGTGTGGCTTTCATTGACTATCTTAATTTTCTCTTCAATTTCTATTTATGCGGGTGAAATCATTCAGGGTGATTTTTTTCTGAAAAACATTGTCATTAACGGAGAAAACATAGTCAACTATGAACTTAGTGATCCGATCATCATGTTTAGAGATCGCATTTATATCCCATGCACATCTGAGATGGGAAATATTATGGGATTTTCAGCAATTTCGGATAACGAAAGCCGCACACTGAAGATTCAGAAAACCGAACCAGTTTCAAAAAATGTCACTGAACGAACCATGAAAAACAACATGGATGATGTCTCAGTTGAAATTTGCAATGATTATACTATACTTGCAGGCGGTACTTCCGCATTATCAAGCAATGGTTCGGACGCTGACGAAAATGTCAGCCTTGCAGAACAGGCAAGCGTCGTAGATGATGATACATATTATGCAAGCGGATACGGGATAGAAACCCCCGCAGACTTAGCATATGATTCGGCAAATGTTGATGATTCGTATATAAAGAATTATTCAACTTCATATGCAGGTTACTCGGTTGCAGATTATGCAGATGTCACAAATTCAGAGCTTCCTGTACTGAAGAAAGATGAAGTAGTGTATGTTCCGCTAAACACAATCGTTTCATATGAACCGTTCGGATGGTCGTCATATTATGACAGCTATTCGGGTGTGTATATCAGTACTGATGATGATAAAGTCGCATCATCTTATTTCAATATCGCAGATTCCAATTATGTGAAAGGCAGAGCTGCTTATATAAATAGCCGCAACCGCAATGTCTCTATGCTGACAGCCGCAAATATGGTGCGCTATCTAAAGTATTATGGAGATATTTACGGATGTGATCCTGACATTCTTCTCTCAATGTGCGAGACTGAAAGTACATTTTATATCACGATCGTAAATAGATATAACTGTATCGGTCTCATGCAGATAAAAGAAAGTACAGGAAGAAGCTATGGTTATACAAGAGCTCAGCTGCTTCAAATGAAGTACAACATACAGGCGGGCACTGCACTCCTTGGAGAATCACTTAGCGCTCTTGGCGGTAATTATACGAAAGCAATTTCGGCACATTGCTATGGGCTTTATGGTGTAAAGAGAGGCTCTTACAGTACAGCCTATGCATCCAAGGTATTTAAGAAAAATGCTAGCTTAGACTCATATCTCGCTCAAAATGGTTATGTATGATGACTAGCAGTGAAAGCTGCAGTCTAGGTATACAAAAGGAGTAGTCCTGAAAATGCTCCTTGTCTGCTAAGGGATAAGCTATTTATGCACTTATCCAATCGGCATCGGCAGATCCGGGAAAGCCGGAGCTATTTTGAAAAAATATGAGAAATGACAATATTTGTGAATGATAAGTTAAAAAACCGCAATGCGGCAAGCACAGTGAAACCTGCTGTGTTCTCCGGCCGCGACATGTCATAAATCTGCTATATGTAAGTTCGGCAAATTATTTTACAAAGCGGATGGACAGTAAATAGAAATGAATGATGAGGCTGCTTCAGTATGAAGCGGTCTTATTATTTTTTTGAAATTTTTATTTAAAATTTCCCATTTTATGGATTGTATTTTTGTGTATACATTTTTTTCTTTTAAACTCATTTTTTCGCTCATATTTTAGCAATGCCTATGTATACATGATATTTTCGGTGCTCTTTGTAAAACGCAAAATTAGTTTTTGTAAAATGGTTCGCTTTTGCACTTGTCAATACATTAACAAACATAAATACAGAAATAATTACAAAATTTTCTCTTGAACAGATAGGAATAATTGGCTATAATGGCATTGTAAATGAGATGCAAATTGTTCATAAAAATGAACATGATGTATTGATCATTACGCTATAAGTATTTTTAATTAAATTTTTTTCAATTAAAAGTTAAAGACAAGCTAAATATTCAAGGAGGAAATGAATATGATTATTGGTCTGCCAACTGAAATTAAGAATAAGGAATTTCGTGTAGGTCTTACACCTGACGCTGTTGCAGCTTTCGTAAAAGCAGGTCATCCTGTACTCGTACAGAAAGGTGCTGGTGTTGATGCTGGTTATCCTGATGAAGAATATATCGAAGCAGGTGCTACTATAAAAGAAACAGCAGACGAAGTATGGAATGGCTCTGAAATGGTAGTTAAGGTTAAGGAACCTCTAGAAAGCGAATATAAATATTTCCGTAAGGACCTTATCATATATACTTATTTCCATCTCGCAGCAGATCGTCCTCTTACAGAAGCTCTTCTCGCTTCTGGTACAGCTGCTGTAGCTTATGAAACTATCGTAGGCGCTGACGGACGTTCAAAGCCAGGTCTCATCCCTATGAGTGAAATCGCTGGTCGTATGGCTGTTCAGGAAGGCGCAAAATATCTTGAGAGAAGCTACGGTGGACGTGGTGTTCTTCTCGCAGGCGTTCCTGGAGTAGAAAAGGGTGAAGTAGTTATCCTCGGCGGCGGTTCAGTAGGTACAAATGCCGCTCTTATGGCTATGGGCCTTGGTGCAAATGTTACTATTCTTGATATAAATAGAAATCGTCTCGCTGAGCTCGACACCATGTTTGGCAAGCAGCTGACTACAGTTTATTCAACTCATGAAAATATTCTTAAATGCCTCGCAAAGGCTGACCTAGTAGTAGGTGCAGTTCTTCTTAAGCCAGGTCGTGAAGCACCTAAGCTTGTTAAGCGTGAGGATCTCTCTAAGATGAAGAAGGGTGCCCTCGTAGTAGACGTAGTAATCGACCAGGGTGGATGCTTCGAGACAAGTCATCCTACTACGCATGATGACCCTGTATTTGAGGTTGATGGTGTTATGCATTACTGCGTAGCAAATATTCCTGGTGCAGTTCCTAGAACATCTACTCAAGCTCTTGCAAATGCTACTCTTCCTTATGGTCTGGAAATTGCAAATAAGGGTATGGCAGCTGCTATGGCTGACGATCCAGGTCTCCTTTCAGCTCTGAATACTTACGAAGGCAAGTGCACATTTGCAGCTGTTGCAGAAGCTCTTGATCTCGAATATGCAGATCCAGCAGAGCTTCTCGGAATCTAATAACTCATTGACAGAGATTCTGTCTTAATCATTTAAAAGCCGCCGTTCCTTTTCGGAACGGTGGTTTTTATTTTTCTGGATTGTTGAAAAAAATCGATATTTCTGTATAATTGTATTGTCGAGTCAACGCCTGCGATGCTGGCACGAGACTAAAATTCACGAGATTGGTGGGATCTTGTGTGAAAGATTATAACTCGCCACTGAAAGTCTGAACCGAAATCCGCCTACTATATAGGAGGGGTATCGCTAAAGCTGCATTATAAGTCTGTTGAAAAGCCAACGCATATATTTATGATGATGGTAAAGGAGCATAAATGAAGAAGGTCAATATTGAAAATGCTATAGGCATGACTCTGTGTCATGATGTGACTGCTATAAGAGATGGATTTAAGGGTCCGCTTTTTAAGCGTGGTCATGTGATTGAGGAAAAAGACGTGTCTGAACTTAGAAGTATAGGGAAGAAAACGATATTTATATGGGAAGAAGAAGCTGGTGAGGTTCATGAAGAGGATGCTTCACTCAGGATGTCAAATGTGAATATTGTAGAAAATACTCATTATAAGGGTCCTTCTGAGGGCAAGATGGACTTGATTTCAGATAAAGACGGTATGCTTAGAGTAAATGTCGATCTTTTAAAGATGTTAAATGGCATAACTGACGTCACAGTGACATCGCTTCCAGACCATTATCCTGTAAGCAAAGGAAAAAAACTAGCTTCTATGAGAATTGTTCCTCTTGTAACTAAAGAGGAAAATATCGCAGAATTTGAAAGACTGTGCAAGGAATCTGAGAGGCCTCTTTTTGAGCTGCTTCCTTATAATGAAATGAAAGCTGGTATTATTGTCACGGGTTCTGAAGTTTACAACGGGCTTATCAGTGATTTGTTTGAGCCGGTTGCAAGAAAAAAGCTGGGGCAATATCCTTGTGAGATCCTGGGTGTAACTTTCTGTGATGATGATGTGGAGATGATTGTCTCAGCTGTGCAGGATTTTGTGGCTCGTGGTGCAAGTTTGGTGGTGCTTAGCGGCGGCATGTCGGTTGACCCGGATGACGTGACGCCGACGGCTGTGCGGGCAGCTGGTGCGGATGTAGTGGTGCACGGGGTGCCCGCTCAGCCGGGGAACATGACGCTGGTTGCATATTTGGATGATATCGTCATGCTGGGTGTGCCGAGCGCCGCCATCAAGCAAAGTGTGACTGTGTTTGATGTGCTGCTGCCGCAGATTTTTGCAGGGCAGCGCTTTACAAAGGATGAGCTGATTTCGTTGGGCGATGGGGGCGCATGCCAATTCTGTGATGCATGTCATTTCCCAAATTGCACATTTGGCAGGTATTAGCCGCACAGTGGGGGAAATAGCCTATGTAAGCTTATCGCCTATGTAAGCTTATCGCCTATGTAAGCTTATCTCTTGCTTTTAAACTTATTATATAAGGAGGTTCGATATGAAAAATAAATATAAAGCAGCTGTCATTACTGTGAGCGACAAGGGCTCGAAGGGTGAGCGCGAGGATACAAGTGGCCCTGCTATTTGTGATATGCTCAGACAGCACGGATGGGAGATAATCTATACATCCATAGTTCCAGATGAAAAAGAGGAAATAATATCCGAGCTGTCTCTCTGTGCTGACGATCTTAAGATTCCTCTCATTATCACAACTGGAGGTACGGGATTTTCACAAAGAGACATTACACCAGAAGCTACTATTGAAGCTTCAGAAAGGCTTGTCCCAGGGATTCCTGAGGCAATGCGCATATATAGCATGAAATTTACGTCAAGAGCATGCCTTTCAAGAAGTGCATGTGGTATCAGAAAGTACAGCTTAATATTGAATCTTCCAGGAAGCAAAAAAGCGGCACTTGAGAATCTGGAAGGTGTCATTGAGCCAGTGCAGCACGGAATCGACATGCTTCTTACAGCTGGTTCAGCCGACTGCGCTGCAGCTGAATAAATTTAAAGCTTGACGGCACACTGACAAATTAGCTTGATCAGTGTGCCGCTTATAGAGATATGAATATCCAGAGCTACATTATGATAACTTGGGCGACGATGCGATAGTGTCATCTGAGGTATAAAAAATTTTGAAAAAGACGAGAAATATTATGAATAATGAATACAATAGAGATATCAACATTTGCAGCAATGATTCAGACAAGGAAAATGCTGTAAAGAAAACAGATTTTATAAGGACGTTTACGGGCAAGGATTTCTACTCGCTCGAGCCTGATATAGATTCGATTGATATTCTCGATATTGCTCATGCATTGTCACTTCTTTGCAGAGGAAATGGTCAGATAAAAAATTTTTTCTCTGTAGGTCAGCATTGTGTGAATTGCTGCATCGAAGCTGAGGCACGAGGATATTCCAATCGTGTCATACTTGCATGTCTTCTTCACGATGCAGGTGAAGCATACATGTCGGACGTTCCAAGACCGTTAAAAGCCTTCATGCCTAAGTATCGCGAAGCTGAGGATAAGATTATTGATTTGATTTATACTAAATATCTTGGTTCGACATTGACTGAAGAGGAAAAGGCATTAGTAAAAAAAATCGATGATGATATGCTATACTTTGATTTGAAATATCTTCTTGGCTTTGAAACAGCTGATGCGGAACCTAAAATGAGCTCTTCATTTTCACAGGAGACAGAATCATTTCATATTACTGAAGAAAACTATCTCACGCTTTTTTTCAATTATATTGATGATGATATTCAAAACGACTTATATCCCGATCCTAGCGACCGAAAAGCTTGTTTGATCCAAGCTGCGTGGCTTGCAATGGAACCCGATGCCGTGAGTTCGTGCAAAAAATTTATAAATGTAAAAATTTATAAATATGAAACTGACATAAAAAACAATAATTATATCGCATAGAAAATGAAAAGCTGTTATAATGAATTGATAGTCTGTGGTGCAAAATAAGTTAGACAATTCTTCACATTCTGTGGAGAATATTAGATACAAATACTATTTGTAGTAGGAGGAAATAATGGTTAGACGAATATTCGTTGAAAAGAAAACGGGATTTGATGTAGAAGCACAGGGGCTTTGTGCGGATATTCGAGAAAATCTTGGCCTTGCCGGACTCAAGAATGTAAGAATTATTAACAGATATGATATGGACGGCATCAGTGACGAGCTTTTTAAAAAATCTATTTTTGATGTTTTTGCGGAGCCTGCAATTGACACTGTAGTTGAAGAAACTATAGATTTGTCAGATGCGGCTTTTATATTTGCATCAGAATATCTGCCTGGACAGTATGATCAGAGAGCCGACTCTGCTGCCCAGTGTATACAGCTCATAAGCATGGGGCAAAAGCCTGAAGTTAAATTTTCACGCATTGTAGCTCTTTATGGTGATATCACAGAAAAGGAAGCTGACGAAGTTAAGTCATATTGTATAAACCCAGTTGATTCTCAGGAAGCTTCTATGCAAAAGCCTGAGACTATTTCTATGAATGCAGACATACCTGAAGATGTCAAGATTGTTGACGGATTTACAGAAATGTCAGACGACGAAATCTTTGCATTTAGAAAAGCTATGGGATTTGCTATGAGTGATGCTGATCTGCTTTTCGTAAGAAAGCATTATGCAGAGGACTTGAAACGCAACCCGACCGTCACAGAGCTTCGCGTAATTGACACATATTGGTCAGATCATTGCAGACATACTACATTTTCTACAAAAATCACTGATATTAAATTTTCTGACGATAAATATTCTGAAGTCGTTAAAAAAGCATTTGAAAGATATCTTAAGATCCGCGAGGAGGTATATGCCGAAAGACTTCCAGAAAAAGACATTACCCTGATGGACCTCGGCGTTATAGGCACAAAATATATAAAAAAGCTTGGCCTTGCAGACGATCTTGACGAGTCAGAAGAGATAAATGCATGCAGCATAAATGTCACTGCACAGATAGATGGCAAGCCTGAGGATTGGCTTGTAATGTTTAAGAATGAAACACACAATCACCCTACAGAAATAGAACCTTTCGGTGGTGCTGCTACTTGTCTTGGCGGTGCTATCAGAGACCCTCTTTCTGGAAGAGTTTACGTATATCAGGCTATGAGAGTTACAGGATGTGCAGATCCACGCACGAGTATTGCTGATACTCTGGCTGGAAAGCTTCCTCAGAGAAAGATTACTACTGGTGCTGCTCATGGTTACAGCTCATATGGCAATCAGATAGGCATTGCCACAGGAAAAGTTGCTGAAGTTTATGACGAAGGCTATGTAGCAAAGAGAATGGAGGTAGGCGCCGTGATAGGTGCAGCTCCAAAGGAAAATGTAGTAAGAGAACGTCCGACTCCAGGAGATGTGATTATTCTTGTAGGCGGCAGAACAGGGCGTGATGGCTGCGGTGGTGCAACGGGTTCTTCAAAGGAGCATACTGAGGAATCTATTCTTACCTGCGGTGCAGAAGTGCAGAAGGGAAATCCACCTGTAGAGAGAAATCTCCAAAGATTATTTAGAAGAAATGAAGTTTCTACTCTTATCAAGCGCTGCAACGACTTCGGTGCAGGCGGAGTTTCTGTAGCTGTAGGAGAGCTTGCAGACAGTCTTGACATAAATCTTGACCTTGTTCCTAAGAAATATGAAGGTCTCGACGGTACAGAGCTCGCTATTTCAGAATCACAAGAAAGAATGGCTGTAGTAGTAAGAGCAGAGGATGAAGATAAATTCATTGCATATTCACAGGAAGAAAATCTTGAAGCTGTTGCAATCGCAAAGGTTACAGATACAGGCAGTGTACGCATGTACTGGAGAGGCAAGTGCATACTCGATCTTAGAAGAGATTTCCTCGATACAAATGGCGTAAAGCAGGAAAGTACTGTTACTATTGCCAAAAATCCAAATATATTTATGCCTGATCCTGAGAAAAAGCCACTTGCTGATTATCTTGGAGAACTTCAAAATGCCAGTCAGAAGGGTCTTACTGAGAGATTTGACTCTACAATCGGTGCTGGTTCTGTACTTATGCCTCTTGGCGGAAAATATCAGCTCACTCCTTCAGCAGGTATGGCAGCAAAGCTTCCGCTCACAAAAGGATATACAGACACAGCTACTCTTATGACATTCGGATTTAATCCTGCTATCTCAAAGAGAAGTCCGTTCCATGGTTCGATTCATGCAGTAGTAGAATCAGCTGCAAAGATTGTTGCTATGGGTGGTGATTATAGAAAAGCAAGATTGTCATTCCAAGAATTCTTTGAAAAGCTTGGTACAGCACCTGAAAAGTGGGGCAAGCCGTTTAGTGCATTGCTTGGAGGTCTTACTGCGCAGGCAGAGCTTGGCATCCCGTCTATAGGCGGCAAGGACAGTATGTCAGGAACATTTATGGACATCAACGTTCCTCCTACGCTTATCTCATTTGCAGTTGCACCTTCAGATGCAAGAAATGTGATAAGTTCGGAGCTTAAAGCTGCAGATAGTACTCTGGTACATGTTTATCAGCCTACAGACGAATACGGAGTGATTGATTTCGAACAATTCAGACAAAATATGGCACGAGTTATAGAACTATCTGAAAATGGAAAGATTCTTTCTATGAACTGTGTCGGTGCAGGCGGTATATTCGTTACAATTTGTGAAATGGCAGCTGGAAATATGATTGCTGTCGACATAGATGATAAGAATACAAATACAAATATACACAAGGTTGAGACAGGTGCGCTGATTATTGAAATTGCAGCCAGTGAAGATGCCGAAAAAATATTTGATGGCATTTGCTATGAGATTATAGGTCATACTACCAACGGAAATTCCATTACAGTAGCGTCAACGGGAGAATCTATTACACTCGATGACATGATTGCAGCATGGAAAGCTCCTTTGGAATCTGTATTCCCTACAAATGCAAAGGAAGACAAGTCAGAAATAAAGACATACTCTTATGACAAGAGAAGTGTCAAGACTCCTGCAGTCATGGTTGCGAAGCCTAGGGTATTTATCCCAGTATTCCCAGGTACAAATTGTGAGATGGATAGTAAGCGTGCGTTTGAAAGAGCTGGCGGAGAAGTGTCTCTTCAGATGATCACAAATATAAATCAATCAGCACTAGATGAGTCTATCAATCAAGTAGTAAAGAAGATAAAGGAAAGCCAGATCATCATGATTCCTGGCGGATTTAGCGGTGGAGACGAACCAGACGGCTCGGCAAAATTTATTACTGCGGTTTTCAGAAATCCTGAGGTTTCAGAGGCAGTGACAGATTTATTAGAAAATAGAGATGGCCTGATGATAGGTATTTGCAATGGCTTCCAGGCACTCATCAAACTCGGACTTGTCCCTTATGGAAAGATTGTTGCACCTGCTGAGGATGCTCCTACGCTTACATATAATAGCATTGGCCGCCATGCGTCATGCCTTGTTCGTACAAGAATTTCTTCTGTAAATTCTCCTTGGCTTGCTGGCGTAAATGTTGGCGATATTCATACAATTCCTATTTCACATGGGGAAGGAAGATTTATCGCATCTGACGAGCTTATTGCAGAGCTTGCCTCAAATGGCCAAATTGCTACACAATATGTCGATATGGAAGGCAATCCTACATCTGACATAAGATATAATCCAAACAACTCAAATCAAGCAATTGAAGGCATTCTTTCGCCTGACGGAAGGATTCTGGGCAAGATGGGACATTCCGAACGTATCGGTGCAAACTTATATAAGAATGTTCCTGGCAGCTTTGATCAAAAATTATTCGAATCAGGTATAAATTATTTCACAGCAAAATAGACAAGATAAAGGGGTAATTATTGTGAAAGTAGGTATAGTAATGGGCAGCAAGTCGGACTATCCTGTAGTGGAGCGTACCGAGAAAATTCTTGCTGACTTTGGGGTAGAGTATGAAACAAGAATCATGTCAGCTCACAGAACTCCTGTAGCTGCTATGGATTTTGCAAAATCTGCCGAAGAAAACGGAATTGAAGTTATTATTGCAGCTGCTGGTAAGGCTGCACACCTTGGAGGCGTACTGGCGGCTTTTACACCGCTGCCAGTAATAGGTCTTCCTGTAAAATCATCTACACTTACAGGTCTTGACTCTCTGCTGTCGATAGTGCAGATGCCTAAAGGCGTTCCTGTTGCGACAGTTGCTATAGATGGCGCTGAAAATGCCGGTATCCTGGCAGTTCAGATGCTATCACTTAAGTATTCTGAGCTAAGAGAAAAGATGATTGATTATAAGAAGAAGATGGAAGAGGATGTTTTAAGGCTTGATGCTGAATTTAGAGCAGAATAAACGAGCTGAATTCGGAGCAGAATAAACGAAAGGAGAATGTTTCAAATGGATCAGAAGATGACATACAAGGATGCCGGGGTTGACACTAAAGAAGGCGGCAGAGCGGTTGAACTCATGAAGGATCATGTGAAGAGAACATTTAATGAAAATGTACTTACAGGTCTTGGCAGCTTTGGAAGCATGGTAAAACTCGACCTAGATGGAATTACAGAGCCTGTTCTCGTATCTGGCACGGACGGCGTAGGCACAAAGCTAAAGATTGCTTTTTTAACTGATAAGCATGACACTGTCGGTCAGGATTGCGTTGCTATGTGTGTAAATGACATTATTTGCCAAGGCGCTGTTCCTCTTTTCTTCCTCGATTATATAGCAACAGGAAGAGTACAAGCAGAAAAAATTGCTGATATTGTCAAAGGAATCGCTGACGGCTGCGTTCTTTCAGAATGCTCACTCGTAGGTGGTGAAACTGCTGAGATGCCTTCATTCTACAGCGATGACGAATATGACATGGCAGGCTTTGCTGTGGGTATTGCAGACCGATCAAAAATCATAGACGGCAGCAAGGTTTCTGAAGGTGACACTCTTATTGGTCTCGCATCAAGCGGCATCCACAGCAATGGATATTCTCTCGTAAGAAAGATTTTCTTTGACAAGATGAATCTTGATGTAGACGATTATATTGATGAGCTTCATACTACGCTAGGAGATGCTCTTATCACGCCTACTAGAATCTATGTAAAAGCGTGCAAGGCACTTTTCAAAAGATTCGATATTCACGGTATCGTCCACATGACAGGCGGCGGCTTCTACGAAAATATTCCTCGCATCATTCCTGATGGTCTTGGCGTAAAGATTACTACGGGCACATGGGATATACCTGAGATATTCAAATATATGAAAAAGTGCGGAAATATCGACGATCGCGAAATGTTTTCCACATTCAACATGGGTATCGGCATGGTATTTGCAGTTGATCCTGCAGATGCTGACAAGATTGTCGCTGCTCTTGAAGATGCAGGTGAAAAACCTTATGTGATCGGAAGTGTAGTTGCAGGTGAAGGTGTACATATTATAAATGATGGGATCGAGCTTTAGACAGTCTTAGAAGAATGAGCATACAAACTCAGAAGACTAAACACACAAACTCAGAAGACTAAACACACAAACTCAAAAGACTAAACACACAAACTCAAAAGACTAAACACACAAACTCAGAAGACTAAACATACAAATTTAGAA
>CAVJDC010000047.1:0-13272 GCA_963648085.1 Anaerovoracaceae bacterium | reverse complement strand
GAAGTGATGGATGGTGCTGCAGGGAAAAATATCGAAGCAATCATGTCTGATCTTCTTGAAAAGGCTTTTGCCGGAATGCCTGAAGAGTTTGCAGTTTCAAAGATGGATCTTCTCGATATCGGATGGAATTGTGATTGTTCGGAAGAGAGACTTGAGCAGGTAGTTATGAGTCTTGGCACTAAAGAAATTCGCCAAATTATTGAGGAAGATGGGGAGGCAGAGTTGACATGCCAGTTCTGTCGAAAGGCATATCATTTCGACAGGGCTCATTTAGAAAAGCTCCTCTATGAGTGCGTAAATAAGAAAATGAATTAAACCCATAAACCAGGTATAGTAACTAAGTATATGAGTTAAATATATGAGCCAAATGAGCTAAATATATAGCTAAATATATAGAGAAAACCTCTCTTATGCTGAAATTTCAGCGTGAGAGAGGTTCTTTTGCGTTGGCTTGTCCAAACAAATGCAGTTTGTGTTGACTTACTTAAGTAAATCAACTTTGTCAGTTCTTTCCCAAGGAAGATCTAAATCTGTACGTCCGAAGTGACCATAAGCGGCAACCTGTCTGTAGATAGGTCTTCTAAGGTCAAGGTCACGGATAATTGCTGCAGGTCTTAGGTCGAAATTTTTGCTGATTCTTTCGACAATCTCATCTTCAGGAATCTTGGCAGTTCCAAATGTATCAACCATGATAGATACAGGTCTCGCAACACCGATAGCATATGCGATCTGAATCTCGCACTTGTCAGCAAGACCTGCTGCAACTACGTTCTTTGCTGCATATCTTGCAGCATAAGCTGCAGAACGGTCAACCTTTGTAGGGTCCTTTCCAGAGAATGCACCGCCGCCGTGACGTGCATATCCGCCATATGTATCGACTATAATCTTGCGTCCTGTGAGACCTGAATCTCCGTGAGGTCCGCCGATTACAAATCTTCCTGTAGGATTTACGAAATATTTAGTTTCATCATCAAGAAGCTCGGCAGGAAGAACTGGCTTGATGACATGTTCTATAAGGTCTGTGCGAATCTGCTCAAGTGTAGCTTCAGGATCGTGCTGAGTAGAGATGAGAACAGTGTCGATTCTTGAAACCTTGCCTTTTTCATCATATTCTACAGTAACCTGTGTCTTTCCATCTGGTCTGAGATAAGTCAGAGTACCGTCTTTTCTCACGTCAGTAAGTCTCTTTGCGAGCTTGTGAGCGTATGTGATAGGAGCAGGCATAAGCTCAGGAGTTTCATTGCATGCATAACCGAAAACGAGTCCCTGGTCTCCAGCACCGGTAGCTTCGATGATATCTTCCTCAGTCTTAGCAAGCTCGCCTGTCTTATATTCGAGAGCTTCGTCAACACCCATAGCAATGTCTGAAGACTGTTCGTCGATAGCGGTAAGGACGCTGCATGTATTCCCGTCAAAGCCATATTCGCCTCTGTCATATCCTATTTCTGTGATGACACTACGAACAAGCTTAGGGATGTCGACATAACTGCTTGTAGTGATTTCGCCCACAACAAGAGCAATACCTGTAGTAACTGTAGTTTCGGCAGCTACTCGCCCTTGAGGATCTTCCGCAAGAATAGCATCGAGAATAGCATCCGAAATCTGGTCACAAATCTTGTCTGGATGTCCTTCAGTAACTGATTCTGAAGTAAATAATTTTCTCATTTTAAATTTTCCTTTCATAATGCGTGAGTGCAGCGTATAAGTCAAAAGGCATCACGTTGCTTAAAAGCATGTTTCGTCGCCGAAAGCCGTGAACGAACTCACACCCTATAGAGGCTGTGATATCGAGCATGGCAGCAAGAAGTGCCGGCTAGAAAAATATAGGATTGCATCACGCGTCATTTGATTCTCAGCAGTAAAAAACTGCATAAAAAAACTTCGTGCATAAGCAAAATAGTGGGATAGTAATGAAATCCGCAACTGATACTTATACATGAAGAGGTCATACGCCGGTCTGCGTATACCTCATCTTTTCAGATATCTTCCGTAAATACATGTCGGGAACGTAGAATACATATACTCGTATGCTCGGAAAATCTGCAGGAATTAGCACCTTCTCACATCTCTCAGACCGGTAATATACAAATATAATAATAGAGAATATGATGGTTGCCGGGCTTCATAGGGCCTGTCCCTCAGCCGCTCTTGATAAGGATTTCTTTCTGATTTCATTCTACACCATAGGAACATAATGTCAATATAATTTTTTTTAGTAAATGGAGCTGGAGATGGTAAGTAGTGCTTAGGGATGGAGATAAGAAAAAAGCTCGGTGAATAGAGATGAGAAAACGGGCGCTGTGAATGGAGATCGTAAGTAGTGCTTAAGGATACTGACGCATGCATGGGAAAAATCCAGTATAATGATGTATCAACCGAAAAAAAAACTAAATACTGTATACATTTATAATGGATGGCAATTATTATTGAAAAAAATTATTGTTACAGATATAATAACTATAGATATCGAGCTGTCACGCAGAGGGTGTTGCTGTCTCTAAATGACAGATGAGATGCCTTAATGGTGAGGCTAGCGTTGTTTTGGAGGTGCGGTTCTGGCATGTTTGAAGCTGCCAGAAACTAAAAATTAGCGGAAGGTCGAAAAATTGCTGCTGTTAGTACTTTTGGAGTGGTTAACAGCTGCTGCTAGTGGAATGGGTTTATATAAATGAAGAAAGGAATGGTAATGGCATGTCGTATGTTTTGATCGAGAAAAAAGAAAATGTAAGCATTTTGAAGATTAATCGTCCAGATGCGCTGAATGCATTAAATTCCGAGGTGCTTTCTGAGCTTGATGCGGCAATTGATACTGTATTTGCAGATGACGAGACGAGAGCTGTCATTATCACTGGTGAAGGACGTTCTTTTGTTGCAGGTGCTGACATTGGAGAGATGGCAAGCATGGATATGGTGCAGGGAAGAGCTTTTGGCAATATTGGGCAAAATATTTTCAGAAAAATCGAAAAGTCAGAAAAACCGACTATTGCAGCCGTAAATGGATTTGCCCTTGGAGGTGGATGCGAGCTCGCTATGGCGTGTGATATCAGAATTGCTTCCGAAAATGCCCTTTTCGGACAGCCTGAGGTGGGTCTGGGTATTACTCCTGGATTTTCTGGAACTCAGAGAATGGCTTCAGTTGTAGGAAAATCAAAGGCGATAGAATTGATTCTTACAGCTGAAAATATAAATGCTGCAGAAGCTGAACGTATAGGACTTGTAAGTAAGGTTGTGCCTGCAGATAAGCTTATCGAGACTGCTGAGGAGATGGCACGCAAAATTGCATCAAATGCACCGCTTGCTGTCATGTGGGCGAATTCAGCCATAAAGAGAGGCCTTGAGACAGATATGGATTCTGGTATAGCAATCGAGGCTGATTTGTTCGGCATGTGCTTTGCAACTGAAGACCAGAAAGAAGGCATGAGTGCATTTCTGGAAAGAAGAAAAGCAGAGTTTAAAGGAAAATAAATGAGAAATTAAAGAATTGACGGAACAGAACAAACATCTGTCGCTTAAGTTTTCGAAACAGGAGGTTTTTAAAGAATGAAGATTGGTATTATTGGGGCATCTACAATGGGTTCTGGACTCATTCAGATCTGTGCACAGCACGGCTTTGACGTTGTTTATCGTGCCAGAAGACAGGAATCTGTCACGAAAGCTTATGATACTGTAAGCTCAAATTACGAATTTATGATTAAAAATGGCTGGCTTACTCCAGAAGTGAGAGATGCAAGCCTTGCACGAATCACTGGTTCTACTGACATCGAAATTATGAAGGAGGCCGACTTCATAATCGAAGCAGCTTCTGAGAATATGGCTATAAAGAAAGAAATATTCAGACAGCTTGACGAAATTTGCAGACCTGAGGTTATTCTCGCTACAAATACATCATCACTTTCAATTACAGAGATTGCTGCCTCTACAAAGAGAGATGACAAGATTATAGGAATGCATTTCTTCAATCCTGCTACAGTTATGAAGCTTGTAGAAATGATTCCAGGATATAACACTTCACAGGAAACTATCGATTTTGCAATGGATATGGCAAGGAAGCTCGAAAAGACGCCTATTCTTGTCAAGGAAGCTCCAGGATTTGTAGTAAACAGAATGCTTATTCCTATGATAAACGAATGTGTTGCTGTATTTGCTGAAGGTCTTGCTACAGCTGAGGATATCGACTCGGCTATGAAGCTTGGCGCAAACCATCCGATGGGGCCTTTGGCACTTGCTGACTTGGTAGGTTTAGATATATGTCTGTCAATTATGGATGTTCTTTATGAAGAATTTAGAGATCCAAAGTACAGAGCACAGCCGCTTCTCAGAAAGATGGTAAGAGCAGGCAAGCTCGGACGCAAGAGCGGAGAAGGATTCTTTAAATATTAAAATAGAATAAATATTAAAGTAAACAAATATACACCCTGGAGTGAAGCAATGACATGCTTTATTCTGGGGTGTCATTTCATTAAATGTTTTTTCATACGTGAGGCTGCTTCCAATTTTGTTCCAAATTTATGGCTGACTCTAAAAAATTGTGTGATTTACTACAAAATTTATACCAAGATTTGCCCAAGATGTGCCTTAGACTTGCCCAAGATGTGCCTTAGACTTGCCCAAGATGTGTCTTAGACTTGCCCAAGATGTGCCTTAGATTTGCCCAAGATGTGTTTTAGGCTTACTCCAAGGCGTACTTTAAGAGTTACTCTGAGATGTACTTTATGAATTGCTATAGGATATGATTAACACAACCAAGGTTTTTATCTAAAGTTTTGAAACTGTTTACTTGCAGTATTTTGCTGCAGAAATGAATTTTGATAAAGGAGTGTTAGGGAAAATATGAATTTTGTGATGAATTTGTGATGAAAATGGAAATGTTGTGATTTTATAGTTGCATGATTTGAAAAATAAGTATATGATTAGTTGTCAGAGAGCAATTTTTTGCAATGGAAATATCTGTAAAAAATAAAAAGCGGCAGAGCACGGACAAACCTCATTGATTAGAGTGCTGCCTATAGAGGCGTGGGATATCTGGCGATATGTTACAGATACATTTGCAATATAATAGTTGCTTGCAGCGTAAAAAGTACTTGAAATAGAAATTTTAATTGTAATATACGAAAACACTTACGATAAAATATTATAAAGAATGCTTCTAAGCAGCTTAAGTTGTAAAGCATAAAGCAGCTAGAGATGCAAAGCGAAAAGCGATTCGATGAGCAGAGTGATAAGCGATTCGATGAGCAAAGGGATAAATAGTGTAAGTCACAAAGCAAGAGGCTGCTAAATAGTTCAAAAGTACAAACAGAAGGAAAAACGGAAGGGAAAACAGGGAAAAACAATGGCGAAGACTTTTTTTAAGATATTTTTTGTATGTCTTGTTGTGTTCACGTTGGTTCTGATACCGGTTATGAAAATTGTGTCGGAGGTTCAAATTTTTGAATCTATTGATGGCGTAGATGGAAGTATAGAAGAAGAAATGAGCGTGCTTGTTGATCCGGAAAGCGAATTCTTTTCAGCTTTCAAGGATGCAAACAGGGTAAATATGCTAGTTGTTGGCATAAATGACAAACTTAGTGATACCATTATGCTTGTGAGCTGGGATATGGACTATGACAGAGTAGATGTCATTTCGGTGCCGAGGGACACATATTATGAGCGCAAGGGATATACCGGACTTGGCGACAAGAAGATAAATGCTGCCTACGCTTCCGAGGGCATAGTCGGGACTGCAAATGCTGTCAGCGACGTGCTTATGGGCATACCTATCAATTATTATGCAGTTGTGGATTATGAAGCCGTAGAAAATATAGTTGATGGAGTCGGGGGAATTCCTATTGATGTTCCACAAAATATGAAATATGATGACCCTTCTGATGATCCACCGCTTCACATAGATATCAAGGCAGGAGAGCAGACTCTTGATGGTGAGCATGCCGTTCAATATCTCAGATTCCGTAAGGGATACAAAAATGGTGATATTGGAAGAGTTGCTGCCCAGCAGGAGTTTATGAAATCATTGTTTAAGCAGTGTCTAAAGAATGGTATACTTGATTCTGCAAAGCTTATCACAAAAAATGTAAAGTCTGATATTACGGTAGGTGCGATTTCCAAATATGTTCTTAAGGCTGCTGGCTTGAAATCTGATTCCATTACTACATATACGATGCCAGGAGAAGGAAAATACATAGACGAGCTGTCATATTATGTTCAGGACGAGGAAGCTACAAAGGAAATGCTTACTGAGATTTATCAGATAAATACGGAAGACAGTGATACGGATGTCGAAGGTGACGAATCAGGTGAGTACAGTACGGCGGAAAGCTCATCCTCAAAGAATAATAGCTCATCTGTGAAATCATCAAGCAGCTCGGAAGGTAAAGCAAAGTCTGGCGTGGTTTCGCTGAGATGATATAGCAGAGTCCGGCGGAGTTTCGCTGAGATGATATAGCAGAGTCTGGCGGAGTTTCGCTGAGATGATATAGCTAAGATAAAATATCCAAGATAATATGGATGTGGTTTTATAGATGGAAAATTATAATAATTATTTTCAAAAAAGATAATCTGTTAGGAGTAAGAAAATGAGTTCGACAGAAAAGACAAGTATAATTGACAGAGCACTAGGTCTAGATTTGGCGAGAGTTACAGAGACTGCAGCCATTGCTTCTGCAAAATGGATAGGCCTTGGAGAAAAAAATTCTGCTGACCAGGCTGCTGTTACTGGTATGAGAAATATGTTTGACACTGTTGATATAGATGGTACTGTTGTTATCGGTGAAGGAGAAAAGGACGAAGCTCCTATGCTTTACGTCGGTGAAAAGATCGGCAAGCAGAATGCTGACTCTGTGAAGGTTGACATTGCTGTGGACCCTCTTGACGGAACTACTTCTACCGCAAAGGGACGTGCAAATGCTATTTCAGTAATTGCAGTTGCTCCGGCAGGAAGACTTTATAATTCAAAGAATTTCTATATGGAAAAGCTGGCAGTGGGTCCTAAAGCGAAGGGTGCTATTGATATTACAAAGCCTCTTGATGAAAACTTAAAAAATATTGCTGCTGCGCTAGGCAAGGAGATAGGAGATCTTACTGTCACCGTCCTTGAACGTGACAGACATGATGCAGTGATTGCTGCGTGCAGAAAGCTTGGATGCAGGGTAAAGCTTTTCCCAGATGGGGATGTAGGTGCTGCTATTGCTACATGCTTCGAAGACAGTGGTGTAGATGTTTTGTGTGGAATCGGCGGAGCTCCTGAGGGGGTTCTTGCTGCAGCGGCTCTCAAATGTCTGGGTGGTGAGATGCAAGCAAGGCTCTATGCTCACACGGAAGGGGAAAAGAAGCAAGCTGAAAGCGATCCTGATTATGGGAAGGTTCTTACTATAGATGATCTTGCTTCTGGAGATGACGTGCTATTTATCGCTACAGGTGTCACGGATGGTGATATGGTGAATGGTGTTAAATTCATGCCAGATGGCAGGGTAAAGACGCACACTATTGTTATGAGAAGCAAGACCGGCACCGTCAGATATATAGAAGCAATTCACGATATGGAGCACAAGCCTGATTACGCTAAGTAGATGAGGATGGCTGCTATTTAAAGCAGCAACTTGAAAGTACAAAGTAATCGCACGACGGCCTTGGTGTGACAAGGTGGTGAGTAGTAAGTTGACATATGTGAGTCGGGTCGGTTTCTGCAGATGACTTGGATTTATTAAAAAAGACAGTTGGACAGGGAAATAGGAGACTTTGGGTCAACTGTCAGTTGATAGATAGGCGTCAATATTACGCAAAGTGTTTATAATTAGGGATAGTTTTTACATTGAGAATTTAATCGCAAACCTGGAGGCTTCGTTTGAAGTCTCTGGGAATGCGGATTTGTATTGGTTTTTTACAACATAATATTTTGGAAGAGTAAATTTTTATCAAATTTTTGCAATATCATGTGTAGAAATCTGAATACTTAGAGCAGATGATACACAGTTGCTGATTATAGGTTATTCGGATCAGTTTTCACTGAAAATACCAAATATATATACCAGAAAGTCGATTATTTTTTGATGAATGCGGGCGTATGATGTTTGCGCACAATGTTGGCACGTAACGTCGGAGAACAGTGATATTACGTGATATTGGTATGCAGCGTCTGCGCAAAATGCTGGTGCATAAGATTAGCGCGTAATGCTGGTGCGTAAGATTAGCGCGAAATGCTGGTGCATAAGGTTAGCACGAAATGCTGGTGCGTAATGCGTTTCTGCAAAAGTGCTAATTTTCTTGGAGACGTTTAATTTAGAGAGGTTTCAGATATAACAGTCACGCTTCGTTTTGACACAATGTGTACATGAAATTCTTTGAGTCTTTTGTGTAGTTTTCGTAAATGATGCGGATTGTGGGTAATTCTATTCCGAGATTAGTTGTGATATTGTCTGTACCTGGAGCTGAGCTTTATTTAGAATAAATTTCTTGATTACGGAAAGGGAATTTTTAAATATGAAGGATATAACTATTGATGAAATAATGTCTATGAAGGTGGACGGACTTAGGAATATTGCAGGTGATTTCGGAATAGAAAATGCTGCTGCAATAAGAAAAGTTGAATTGAGAAATATGATTTTGGCTGTTCTGGAAAAAATAGATAATGAAAAGCATGAAGATGATAGTCTCAGGGCAGAAAATCCTGACGGTGATGAGAATGCTGAAGGGAGAACAGCTAAGGGAAAGCATACTGCTTCTGAGAATGCTGATAGCAGGGATGCTGCGAAAAATCCTGACGGTGATGAGAATGCTGCTGACGGAGAAGCTGTGGATACTTGTGTTGACACAGTAGGACACAATAATCATATGGGCGATGAGTGTCTTGAAAAGGATTATGCAAGTGAAAAAGCAAAAAGTCGCGAGAATATCTCTGAGAGAGTCGCTGAGAGAGGATATGAGAGAGGCTATGCTCGAAATGACAGATCGACAAACGGTTATGCTGAGAATGGTCATTTTGTAAGAAAAAATGCAGGCAATAGTACCACAAGATACAATCATGTGGGTGAAGTGCGTTTTGAGAAGGATCATGCAAATACGGGAAGCCCTGAGAGAGTCTATGAGAGAGGATATATTCGGAATGACCGTTCGGCGAACGATTATGCTGAGGACGGACGTTTTGCAAGAAAGAATAGCAATGGCAGTATAAGATACAATCATATGGGTGGAGAACGCTTTGAGAGAGATTATGTTGGTACGAGAAGCTCTGAGAGAGGATATGAGAGAGGATATGAGAGAGGACATGCTCGAAATGATCGTTCTGAAAGAGGCTTCACTGAGAGAAATTATGCTGGCAGTGGAAACTATGAACGGGATTATGCTCAGGATGGACACAGAGAGAGAGATTCTTCTCACATAGAGAATACAGGGGAAAGTTATTCTGGTTATACAAAGGATACAGAAAATGGCACTGAGCTTGAAGCTAGTGAAAATATAAAAAATGGTGATATGGAAAATAGGGTGATGCATGCTAGTGAAGCACCCTCAGATGGAATTCCTGTAGATGAGGTACATGCGGGAAGAATAGACATAAAAGAAAAGGAAAAGCCTACATATACTGAAGCAGAAAGACCAACGGTGGATGGTATTCTTGACGTATCTGAGCAGGGATATGGATTTTTAAGATTTAAAAATTTCCTGTCAAGTGACAAAGATATATATGTATCAGCTACTCAGATAAAAAGATTTAGCTTGAAGACAGGCGACAGAATCGTCGGCATCTCAAGACATCCAAATGAAGGGGAACGATTCGGAGCACTACTGTATGTAAATACTGTAAATGGTGATGAGCCTGGCGTGGCTATGAGAAGAAAACCATTTGAGAGGCTAACTCCTATATTTCCGTATGAGAAACTTACTCTGGAGAACGATCCCAAGGATATTTCAACAAGAATTCTTGACTTGGCATCTCCAATTGGAAAAGGACAGAGAGGTCTTATCGTAGCACCTCCAAAATCTGGAAAGACAGTTCTTTTGAAAAGGGTTGCGAATGCTATAGAAAAAAATCATCCAGATATAGAAATAATTATTCTTCTGATAGATGAGAGACCTGAAGAAGTAACAGATATAGAGCGCTCTATAGAGAGTGCAAGTGTAATTTTTTCGACATTTGATGAGCAGCCAGAGCATCATGTAAAAGTTGCGGAGATGGTAATGGCAAGAGCACAGCGTCTAGCGGAGCATGGGAAAGATGTTGTGATTCTCCTTGATAGCATTACCAGACTTGCAAGGGCATATAATATGGTCATTCCATCGACTGGAAAGACTTTATCAGGCGGCCTTGATCCGGGAGCTCTTCACAAGCCTAAAAAATTCTTTGGTACTGCGAGGAAACTAGAGGAAGGCGGGAGTGTTACTATTCTTGCGTCAGCACTAGTTGAGACAGGAAGCAGAATGGATGATGTCATTTATGAAGAATTTAAGGGTACAGGAAATATGGAGCTTCATCTTGACAGAAAGCTTGCGGAAAGGAGAATATATCCGGCTATAGAGCTTAGTAAATCATCGACAAGGCGAGAGGAGCTGCTCCTTAATAAAGAAGAAAAAAGTGTTATGTGGAATATGAGAAGACTTCTCGCAAATCAGAATAATCAGGATACAGCGAAAATTTTTATAGAGCAGCTCGAAAAAACTACTTCAAACGAACAGTTCGTGAGAAAGGCTATTGTATCGCGGATGTTTGAGCAGGAACGCCGCATGAGAAGTGCAGCAAATAATAGATATCGCACAAACAGATCAGAGTAAAGCGGAAATAAGTTCAATGTCTGCAGGAACTGCTGTAAGCTTGCAGGACGTACTGAACAAGCGAGTTTTCCGGAACTTTGCTGCGTCTGTTAAAACTAAACCAATATAAGCTGATTAAGGGCAAGGGAAATTTTGTTGTAAATATGCCGCATAAATATTATAATAAAATCGATAGTTCGGACGTCGCTTTCGGTTTAACATTTATGGCTGCTAGGATGGTCATGACTGCCAGAGTGGTTATGGTTTGCTGCGGTAGATAGCAGTATAGAGGTTATGACTGCGGTGATGGTTATGGCTGCTAGGATGGCAATGACTGCCAGAGTGGTTATGGTTTGCTGCGGTAGATAGCAGTATAGAGGTTATGACTGCGGTGATGACAGGGTTATGTGGACGATGTTTAGGTGAATTTTACCAATAAATGGGAGTAAAATTATGAAGATGGATTTTAGTAAAATATTCATAAAGGATGCAAATCCTACAAAAATGGGAGGTCAGGCTGTCATGGAGGGCATCATGATGAGAGGCTCTGACAGGATCGCAATTGCGGTAAGACGATCTGACGGCACTATAAATGTCAAAGAGGAGCCGCTTAAGCCTGCAAAAAACTGGCAAAAGTGGCCCATTATACGTGGAGTGATGTCATTTGTAAGTTCACTTGTTACGGGGACGAGGACCTTGATGTATTCAGCTGAGGTTCTCGAAGAAGATATGGAAGAAGAGCTTGCAGAGGAGTCACAGGACAAAAAAGAAGGTAAGCTTGAACAGTGGATTGAGAACAAATTTGGGGAAAAAGGGCTTTTCAACATATTGCTGTATTCTTCAGTAGTTATATCGCTCATTGTTTCGATAGGTGTATTTGTTTTGCTGCCAACATGGGTCGTAGGACTTTGTGGTGCATTTATAAAAAATACGATTGTTCTGAATCTTATAGAAGGACTCTTTAGAATAGGACTCTTTCTTGTATATGTGGCTCTTATAGCCAAGATGGAAGATATCAAAAGGGTATTTCAATATCATGGCGCGGAGCATCAAACGATTCATTGCTTTGAAAATGGTCTTGAACTGACACCGGAAAATTGTGCACAGTTTGAGACTCTTCATCCAAGATGCGGTACGAGTTTTCTCATGTTTGTATTTATCATAAGTTTGCTGCTATTTTCCTTTTTTGGATGGCCAAATGTAGGTATGAGAATTGTCTCAAGACTTGTGCTGATTCCGGTAGTTGCGGGACTATCTTATGAGCTTCTCAGATGGGCTGGCAGTAGTGATTCGGCAGTAGTTAAGATTTTAAGCATACCAGGGCTGCTTGTTCAGAAACTTACGACGAGAATTCCGGACAGAAGTATGCTTGAGGTTGCTATAGTAGCCGTGAAGGTATGTCTCAGCAATGATGCTCCGAGAAATCAGATTACGGATGTTGATAGTCAGGGAAGACCAGTTGACAGAGAAAAACTCAAAAATGGAAATGAAATCGTTTATGGAGACATAAGTCCTGAGGGCAAGCAATCTAAAACAGGTGAGTCTCAGGGGAAACGTATTTTTGAATATGACAGAACTCTTGACAACGGCAGAAAGGGTGAGCCTAAATCTGAATCGCCTGAAGGGATGCAGGAGACAAGATGGATGTCTGATGAGGAAGAGATTGCTCCAAGTGAGGAATTTAAGACAAAAGTTTTTACTGACTTACTTAGTGAGCTTGAGAGACCTGACGATGTGGCAGAAAGAAGACGTATTGATCATTAAGTAATATGCGAGCGGCGGCCTTGCCTGCAAAGTGCGTATGTAGCGGACTGTGCGGGTACGACCGCCGCTTGTGTGAGGCTTTAGTTATGTTCTGACGCTGCGTTATATGGAGGGACTAAAATGGATAGTTATAATAATCTGATAAAAAAAGGTGCAAAAAGTCTTGAAATGTCTGGAATGCAGGGAGGCGATGCACGTAGGGAAGCTGAAATTCTTATGGCAGATGCATCTGGAAAAGACAGAGCAGATCTATTTTTGCATGGCGGCGACTTAGCAGGGAAAGAAGAAAAATATAATTATAATAAAATGATAGAAAGAAGGACGAAAGGAGAACCGCTGCAGTACATAACTGGTATTCAGGAGTTCATGGGTCTTGAGTTTGAGGTGAACGAAAATGTTTTGATTCCGCGGCAGGATACAGAAACGCTTGTGGAGATCGCTCTAGAAGAGGCGAGATCGATGAGAAATAAATACTGTAGGGAGAATGGAGAGGACGAAAAAATCGGCAGCGCAAGTGTGATTGGCGGTCAGTTGATAGGGAGTGAGGACGAGAAAATCGGCAGCGCGAGTGTGGCTGCTGGTCAGCAGATGGGGAGTGAGAACGAAAAAATCGGCAGCGCGAGTGTGATTGGCGGTCAGTTGATGGGGAGTGAGGACGAGGAAATCGGCAGTGCGAGTGTGATTGCTGGTCAGCTGATGGGGAGTGAGAACGGAAAAATCGGCAGCGCAAGTGTGATTGGCGGTCAGTTGATAGGGAGTGAGGACGAG
>CAVJDC010000046.1:0-13439 GCA_963648085.1 Anaerovoracaceae bacterium | reverse complement strand
TTTAGTCTCATATATATTTTTTATATATTTAATATATATCATAATTTATTCCAGCTAATTGTTGCCCTTGCCTATTCGCCTTATTTAATATGATTATTTATCCTAGCTAGTTGCTATCATTAATTACTCGCACTATTTGATAGGATTATTTGCTGGAATTGTATGTTGGTTTTATTTGCTAGCGTAGAAATACTTGCCAAGTCCGCCCCATTCTTCTTCAAAGATTTCTGCAGGCATCTGCTTTGGACCACCTTCTGGAATAATAGGAGTAAATTCCATTTGGTCTAGAATCTGAGTCTGAAGGTCGATACCAGGAGCAATCTCAATAAGCTCTATTCCGCCTTTAACAGCTCTAAATACACATCTTTCTGTGATATAAAGAACTTCCTTGCCCTGTTCAACTGCCATAGGTGCTGAGAATGAAACCTGAACGCACTTATTTACGAACTTCTTATATTTTCCTTCCTGAACGATCTTCATCTTGCCATCTACTACTGCCGTCTTGATTCCTGCAGCGGTAAATGTACCGACAATGATTGACTTCTTCGCAGTCGTGATGATATTCATAAATCCGCCTACTCCAATGATTTTACCATTAAGAATACTTGTATTCATGCTTCCATATGGATCGACTTCAGAGAGTCCAAAACCACCCATATCAAGACCTTCTCCGTCAAACATATTGAAATGATCGCCTTGATCACAAGATGCTTCTACGTTGAAATGCGAACCGAAATCCGGGCCAATCGCAGGTACGCCGCCGATACTTCCTGATTCGGAAATAAGAGTAATATCTCCCGAAACGCCTTCTTCATCCATGACATTTCCAATCTTCTGAGGCATTCCAAGGCCAAGATTTGCCTTCATGCCCGCTTTGAATTCCATAGCTGCTCTTCTGCAGATAACCTTGATTCCATCCATAGGCAGATGTGCTGAATCTGATGCACCCATCGGAATTCTGCATTCGCCCGACATTGATGGATTATAATAACCGCCTACAGATACCATCTTATATGGGATATCCTTTTCCTCTGTGATGACAATATAGTCCACATATATTCCAGGAACCTTTACCATCTTAGGGTTGATACTTCCCACTTCTACTATTCTTTCGACCTCTACGAAAACCTTGCCCCCGCAAGCTCTTACAGCCTGCGCAAGTGTCAGCATTTCAAGATTTACATGTTCCTTTTCAATTGAAATATTTCCATTTTCATCAGCATAAGTACCTCTTAAGAATGCATGTGTGAAAGGATAACCTTTATAAAGAAGCCATTCTTCGCCTCTAAAATCAGGAATATATTCTACCCATTCTTCATCAAGATCTCTTGCTGCCTGAGTAATTTTTCCTCCGTCATGTCTAGGATCTACAAATGTATCAAGACCAATCTTTGAAAGGCAGAAATTTATGCCTCTTGCTTGCTCCTTATATACTTGCAGCATAGTCCCAAGTGGAAGGTTCCAGCCTGCAATCTTAGTGCCTTCACCCAGATATTTCTGAGTCAGAACTGAACATCCTACATGTGAAGCAATCCATTTGGTCATGAGACCTTCATGCATGATAGCATCTTCACATCTGCCCTTTTTGGGATTGAAATCTCCCGATCCAGCTGCATGAATGTAAGTAAGGTTCCTAGGATGACCAGTCTCTAAGAAACTCTTTTCAATAGCATTCATAATCGCTTCTGGAACACCCGCAGCCCCAAATGATGCTGCTCCGATTACTGAATTGTCTGCTACCAGAGATGCCGCTTCAATAGCGCTAATAACCTTTGCCATAATAACCTCCTGATATTTTACTCACTCTTGGGCCATCTGCGAACCTGCCGCGTGCCCATCTCTCTTATACGTTCATTTTATATGTATGGTAATAGTTTGTCAACATATTTTATGCATATTATTTATTGTTTTTGCGTTTTTTTGTTGTACCAATTGTTAACAGGTTAACAATTTTCATGAGGCAATATCCGAAAATAAAATCCCAAAAACAGGATTTTCTTAACCGAAAATGTCATAAAAAAATCCCACACATCTGGGAAATAGAAGAAAATTAGAAAATAATCTTCTTCTTCCCAAGATGTATGGGTTCGATATTATTCAAAATATGTGAGATTTGTGTTTCTATTTTTGCATTTTAAAAATCAATTAACGCATATTTATTTTTGTTTTAAACATGCTAGATATTGATTTATGCATAGTCACCATGAATTTTTAAGAATATTGCAGCATATTTACACATAGATGCTTCACATTCACTTGACGCCGAAGCTTGTCTTCATATTTTTCTCTTGATACTGAAGCTAGTCTTCGTATTTTTCTCTTGATGCTGAAACTAGTCTTCATATTTTTCTCTTGATACCGAGGCTAGTCTTCGTATTTTTCTCTTGACACCGAAGCTAGTCTTCGTATTTTTCTCTTGATACTGAAACTAGTCTTCGTATTTTTCTCTTGATGCTGAAACTAGTCTTCATATTTTTTTCTCGATACTGAAACTAGTTTTCATATATAGCAAGATATTTTACTTGTCTGCATAGAAGTACTTGTCAAGTCCGCCCCACTCTTCTTCAAAGATTTCCGCAGGCATAAGCTTTGGACCACCTTCTGGAATGATTGGTGAAAATTCCATCTGATCAAGAATCTGAGTCTGAAGGTCGATACCAGGAGCGATCTCGATAAGTTCGATACCACCCTGTACAGCTCTAAATACACATCTCTCTGTGATATAAATAACTTCCTTGCCGCCCTTAACTGCCATAGGTCCAGAGAACGAAACCTGAGCACACTTCTTTACAAACTTCTTGAATTTACCTTCCTGAACGATCTTCATCTGACCATCTTCAACAGCTGTCTTGATGCCTGCAGCAGTAAATGTACCAAGAATAACTGCTTTTCTTGCAGTAGTGATGATATTCATAAATCCGCCAAGGCCGATAACCTTGCCATTGAGACGGCTTACATTCATACTTCCATAAGGGTCAACCTCTGACAGACCGAAGCCACCCACGTCGAGACCTTCCCCATCAAACATGCAGAAATGGTCGCCCTGGTCACAAGATGCTTCTACATTATAATGTGAACCGAAGTCAGGACCAATCGCAGGTACTCCGCCGATATTTCCTGATTCAGAAATCAATGTGATATCATCAGAAACACCTTCTTCATCCATGATATTTCCTATCTTCTGCGGCATACCAAGACCTAAATTTGCCTTCATGCCTGATCTAAATTCCATAGCTGCTCTTCTGCAGATAACCTTGATGCCATCCATAGGAAGAGGATGCGATCCTGAATTTTCCATAGGAAGTACGCATTCACCTGACATTGAAGGGTTGTAATAACCACCTACAGATACCATCTTGAATGGGATATCCTTTTCTTCAGTAAGTACTATATAATCAACGTAAATTCCAGGAACCTTAACCATCTTAGGATTGATAGTTCCTGCCTTTACAATTCTTTCAACTTCTACAAAAACCTTACCGCCGCAAGCTCTTACTGCCTGTGCAAGTGTCAGCATTTCTAGATTTACATGTTCTTTTTCGATTGAAATATTGCCATTTTCATCAGCATAAGTGCCTCTCATGAAACCATGTGTGAAAGGATAACCTTTATAAAGAAGCCATTCCTCGCCTCTGAAATCAGGAATATATTCTACCCACTGTTCATCTAGATCCCTTGCAGCCTGAGTTACCTTTCCGCCGTCCTGTCTAGGATCTACAAATGTATCAAGGCCAATCTTAGATAAGCAGAAATTTATGCCTCTTGACTGTTCCTTATAAACCTGGAGCATAGTACCAAGCGGTAGATTCCAGCCAGCAATCTTAGTACCTTCACTGAGCATCTTTTGAGTCACGATTGAGCATCCTGTATGTGAAGCGATCCATTTAGTCATGAGGCCCTCATGTGCGAGAGCATCTTCGCCTCTTCCCTTCTTAGGGTTGAAGTCACCTGAACCAGCTGCGTGTATATAAGTAAGTCCGCAAGGGTGACCCGTTTCGAGGAAACTCTTTTCGATCTTATTCATGATTGCTTCAGGAACGCCTGCAGCACCAAATGATGAACAACCGATAACCGAACCATCAGTTACGAGAGCAGCAGCTTCTTCTGCTGATATTACTTTAGCCATAACAAAAACCTCCTATTAATTCACTCACTCGAAAAGTGTCAATGCATATATATAACCATAAAAAAATATACACATTGACAACAATTCACCTTCCTTACCAGATTATTATATATGCACACTTATAATACGTCAACTGATTACTTTTTTGTAAGTTGTATTCGCATAATGGATTAAAGGCCTCTTTTTTGACATAATACAGCAATTTTGCCCCTACAAGACAAAAAAACTACCGCAAAAATCCGGTTGTTCTGGACTTTCGCGGTAGGTCAAAATCATATATCCAAATTTTTTATTTTAAATTTCAAGTCATCAAGAAATTTATTCCTGAGCAAGGGGATCTGACTTGCTCTTTTCCTTCATAGCATCTGAAACAGTCTTAAATTCTACGAATTCTTCGCCGTCTTTTCTGATAAATGCTGTATTAATTTCGGCATCAAGAAGTGGAATGATTGTAGGATCGAAATTTGCTATTACATTTAGTGGGAAAATGTTTGAATTTTCCGTGTCTGTCGTATATTCTCTACTCTCATCACCTGCAAAGAATCTCCAACCAGAATCTGGGAAGTTTTTAAAAGGAGTTTCTCTATAAGCATAGCAAGGCATTGCTCCGTCAAGGCTTATTCTGTCTGAGACAAAGCATCCCTTTTCTGAAGTAACGAGCATTTCAAGTTCGTCTTTATTTAGTGTAGGGAAATAATCCTTCTTTACATACCAATTGAAGATTTTCCATACGCATACTTCTTCATCCTCGAACAAGCGACGTACCATTGCTAGAAATTCATCAAACATTGCTTCCGTTTCGGCTATGTCAAATCCTGAATTCTTATATGTTGAATATGTACCGCCCGCAACAAAGCTTACCGCAAAATCAACCCAGTTGGTGAATGATTTAAGAAGCGGCTTCATAAGATCCTCAAGCATCTTTCTTGCAGTTGGTTCATCATAATATTCGATATAAATAGATTCTCTGATAAGCTCTACACCAAGAGCAATATCCCATGCAAAGAATCCTGGAGTGCCAGTAACAGGCATCATCATATCAGCAAATTCTTTGCACTTCATAAAGCTTTCCTTAGCACTAGGACGCAGCTTGTCAACTTCCTTGCGGAAATCTTCATTTTCATTGTACATATCAAATTGAGCAAACTGCCAATGAGTTCCTCTGAAGCATGCATTTCCTATAGCTTGATTTGCTGATTTGTTGTCGTAAATATTGAAATTGTCTTTAAGGTATTTTTGTACCACATCGCGCTGAGCACCTACGCCATTTGCATCCTTAAGCTGAATTGACGTGAAATCGCTATGCTTCATCAGAGAATGAACAGCAGCCACTAAAATCTGGAATTCTTCATATTTTACATATTTTACTTCCGGCTTAATATCTGCGACTGATTCCTTGAATGCTTCCAGTTCAGCAACGAAATTTTTTGTGAAGTCTGCCATCTAAGGTCACCTCTTTCTGTTATATTGAATCTGCTTGCAAATTTGTATTAAACGAAATCTGCTTATAGATTTTACACAATGTGATATGTTTTTTTTAAAAAAGCTACACCAGACCGTAATCCGGTGTAGCTTAGTTTATCTATTTAGGATTTTGCTTACACAGCCTACACCTATTATGCTGCTTAAGCAGTCAAGCTATGAGGCTGCAATCTTTGCATACTCTTATTCTGTGAGTGTGCAAGTCCATGAAGGCATAGGGAACTTCTCTGGAACTTCCCAGTCGATCATATCATGCATCCATTCTGCTCTCTGTACGAAGATATCGTGAGCGAGAGGAACTGGTGGGTGGCAGATCCACTGAGGGTCAAATTCGTTCTTAACCTTGAGGAGCCAGATATGGTAATTTGGACCATACTGAGGACCAGTCAGGAAGAGTGGCTGGTGAGGACCAAGGTGTGAAGAATAGAAGTTGCCTTCGATATTCATCTTTGAAGTCTGGAGGAAGAATCTATCAACATATGAAGTATCTTCGTCCTGATCCCAGTAAATCAAGAATTCTGAGTAACCCTGGTGGCCGCCTTCGAAGAGCTGGAACCAACCTGGATCGCCGAAGTCTGGGAAGAGTGGAGGTGTAAATTCAGTAGCCTTGAGAGCTGCGAATGATTCACCGTGAGGTACAGACTGGTTGAGTGATTCGATAACGAATTCTACTGATACGTAAGAACCAGTCATGAGCCACATGCCTGCTGAGTCAGCATTCTTGAGCCATGATTCATCAGAAGGCTTAGTTCTTCTTGAGTGACCATCATGTTCAGTTACGATCTGTTCGAGAACTTCCATTTCATAATCGAGCTGTTCTTTGTTTGCATAGCCGATTACCATTACTCTTACGAGGAAGAAGTTAGCGAGTGATTCTTCGTCTTCCTTAAGCCAGATGTCCCAGAATTCTTCCTTATCTTCTGCCTTAGCGATAGCTCTCCAGAATACAGGAACCTTTGTACAAGCAGCACCTACTTCGCAAGCGCCGATTTCGTACATCATGCTTACCTGTCTAGCCTTATCAGGAACCTGATAGTTGATCCATCTGATTCTATCCTGATCGAGAGCCAGTGAAGTATTTGGAGCGATACCCTGTGGCTTTGGAGATTCTTCGAGGAATGGCAGATACTTAACAGCCATTCTAGTTACGATACCCATGCATCCTCTAAGACCTGTGAAGCCTCTGAGCATGAATCTAAGGTCAGGACCAGGACCTTCGCCCCAGAATGGGTCATCACTGTTGCACAGAGAACCCATCTTAACCATTTCGCCATCAGGTAATACTAATTCAGTACCGAGAATTCTTCTGTGAGGAAGACCGATCTTCAGAGAGATTGGAGACCAACCATCACCGAGGAGGTTAGCGATAGCAGAGCACTGAGCACCACCACCACCGATTACGCCGTAGCAGCCTTTATTGAAAGCTTCCTGCTGTAATGAAGAATAGATGATACCAGGGCCGATATCAGCATACAGATGCTTTTCGTCCCAGTCAAAATACTGCATTCTCTTCATGTCGATGATAAGTTCGTCATCAACATGGCAGTGAGTCTTAGGACCATAGAAACCAGTTGCATAAGGAACGTAAGGGATGCGATATCTGTTGCAAATCTTAACGATTCTCTGGAGTTCATCAGTGTCCTTAGGAAGAGCAACTGCAGCTGGAAGAACTGTCATTACTCTTTCATAACCGAGACCAGCTTCGTAACCACCAGGACCTGACTTGTAGCCCTGCATGATAACTGGATCTTCGGAGATATATTTAGCACCTACTATAGTTTCGATTGCCTTATAAGCCTGTTTTAAAATAGCCATTTACTACACCTCCCTAGACTAAAGAGCCATAACGATAAGTTCAGTGATATCGATAGCCTTGATACCATCCTTCTTATCAGCATACTTATTGAATGCGTCCTTACACTGAGGATCTGCAGAAACGATTGTTTCAATACCACAGTGCTTAGCTTCGTCAAGACGGTGACCTGTAGCGAATTCAGTCAATGCAGGGAATGCGATGTCTGTACCACGACCAGCGCAGATATCGAATGCATTTTCTCTGATTCTGATAAATTCAGTATTGTCAGCGCCTGGAACAGCTGCCATGATAGTTCTTGCCTGAGCATACAGACCTTCTCTACCTCTTCTTCTTCTCTGACCTGGATAGATCATACCCATCCAGCCTCTTTCGCCCTTGTAAGGAGTCCAGTCGTCGCAGAGTCTTGAAACTGAAGAAGCATCATGATAAGCCATTCTTGTGTCTATAGGAGTAGTCAGTACGAGAGTACCTTCTTCGATTGCAGCAGCAGCCAGTTCCATAATATGAACTACCTTGAAGCCGAGATCAGCTGTAGCGATGTCGAGGAGCTTAGGGAAGTCAACCTTGAACATTCTGTAAGCTTCAGCATCAGAGATAACAACCTGAGTTGCGCCTGTAGCCTTGATAGCTTCTACAGTTTCCTTAGCAATCTTTCTAGCTTCATCTACCATACCGATTGAGAATGCTACATTACCGTCATTCTTTTCATTTTCGAGAAGCATGAAGTCGATACCGAGCTTTTCAAGGATAGTAGCAGTAGCCTTAGCGATTTCAGGGTTCTTATAAGAAGTGTTGTCGCCAACATAGTAAAGAGTGTCAGCCTTAGCAGCAACCTTAACGTCCTTAGCCCATGCTTTTCTGTCGCCCTTTTCGCCATAGATATTGCCAGTAGCAGCAACCTTATCGATAGCAGCCTTATGAGCTGGAAGTGGAGCAGCGCCGTCCTTAACAGCCTTAACTCTTAATGATTCTAATGAAAGGTTAACTTCGAGGTCGAGGTTTCTCTTACATGCAACGTCGCAAGCACCGCAAAGTGGGCATGCATAAATAACGTTGAGGAGAGTTGGAGTCCAAGAAAGAGTACCGTGGATAACGCCGAGACCTATTCTCATCTTACCCATAGCGCCATAAGCGTCGAAGTCATTGTAAAGGTTAGCCGGGCATCTTACGTTCCAAGTTACACCTGGGTTGTAAGTATGTTCTACCCAATAGCAGCCCTTGCACTTAATGCAGTGGTCCATATCATACTTGAAGTTGTTGATTTCTTCAATGTTGAATTCTAATGGAGTTCTTGGAGTGTCATATCTGCCGTGTGAATTGCCTTTGCCAGTACCATATTCTGGGTCGATTGTAGACAGCTTATAACGGTCGCCTGTCAATCTCTTATCCTTAGCGACTTCAGCGGCATATTCCATGTTCTTTTTAGAAACGGATAAATCAAAACGTTCATCTCTTGCCATAGTCAATTTGCCTCCCTTCAAACTAGAAACATAACTTGCCAGGATTTAAGATATTCTTTTCGTCAAAGATGTTCTTAATTCTCTTGAGTGTAGAAGTATAACCGCCAGCTCTGTTGTAGATTACAGGAACGAGATTTCCGTAAGGTCTTGTGAACTGAGCGCCAGCATTCATCATAGCCACACCTGCTTCGTAAACGATAGCAGCGATTTCAGCCTTTTCAGCTTCATTTGCTGGGTCATAGAAGAATGTAAATTCAACCTGGCATGCACGGTTGTGTTCGATAGGCTGTACATATGCACCAACCATAGTGTGTGGATAAGTGTGCTTAGCAAGAACTTCGTCCATGATAGCCATGTACTTACCACAATTTTCAGGTCTAGCGATGAAGAACATATCTTCATAAGCGCCATAAGCCTTAGTCTTCCAAGAAGCTCCATCCCAAGGAGTCTTCAAGAGCTTCAGCATCTTTCTGCCAAGGCCTGGGAATCCAGGTAATGCTTCCTTGAAGCTGATGTCCTTAAATGCCTTGTTGATCATCTCAGTGATGTACTTCAATTCGTAAGCGATCTTCTGTTCTGGAAGTCTCTTAACACCGCTGAGTACGAATGCGAGAGTCCACTTAGGGAGCTTAGCGCAAAGAGCAGGAATCTCTGCAGCATCTTCTGCGAGAACTGTAGCGAGGTCAACATTGTTGAGGAGAACTACTTCCTGACCTATTCTTCTAGGCATTACTCTGTAAAGGAATTCGTTTGCATAGTCGATGTCTTCGATAGGAGCAAAATAAATCTTATCTAAAGTGCTCTTTAATTCAATCTTAGCAGTCATCCAAGTAACGATACCCATAGTACCCTG
Source organism: Anaerovoracaceae bacterium (assembly GCA_963648085.1). Taxonomy (GTDB): domain Bacteria; phylum Bacillota; class Clostridia; order Peptostreptococcales; family Anaerovoracaceae; genus Alangreenwoodia. The sequence continues at coordinate 3,702 of CAVJDC010000046.1, read as the reverse complement.
AGCGCCCTGTACTATACGATAGAAGTCAAGTCCCGGGCCAGAAGGGTCAACACCTCTTGAAGGTGTGTAGTTACCGATGCTAGGTGTGTTGTCAGCTGCGAAGCCGTGAACTGAAGCAGAACCTGATCTGAATACAGAACCGTCGCCCCAAACGATTTCGAGAGACTGAGTAACTTCACCATATTCATAAGTAGTATTTGTAATAACGCAACGATCAAGTGTGTCTGACAGAACTGATCTGTTGCCGAGAGGTGTGAATGGCATCATGATACGAGCGCCAGCAGCGTCAACTGCTTCATACATCTGATTCCAAGTTACACCTGGCTGGAAACGAACAAATTTGTGCTTTGTGTCGATTTCCAGAATCTTGTTCATGTTCTTCATGTCGATAATGATACCACCCTGTGCAGGAATAGTGCCACCATACATATGTGTCTGAGAAGAAACAGGAACTACAGGAATGTTGTTTTCATAGGCATACTTTACTACTGCAGCAACTTCTTCAGTGCTGTCAGGCCATACAACTGCATCTGCATAACCTGCAGGCAGAAGAGACATATCAGTAGCATAAGCTTCGAGATCAGCCGCAGCGTCGCTAACTTTAGCAACCAGCTTTTTGAGTTCATTAATCATAAACTCGCTTCCTCCTTTCAAAATGAAATTACGATACAACGTATTGCTTACATTACCATACAATTATGAACTTCACTTAAATTTAATCGGCATTGTCGCAAACCTACCGGAACTCTATCAACATATCCTTTCGCATTCATCCCTAAGATGCTTATGCGATGGACCTTTGTCTAGTTTGGACACTCAGCTGCATTCATACTGTAATCATCAAGTTAAGTAGTATCATAATTTTATGAGCATAAAGCTCCCTCTATTTGGTATCGACACTTTTGTGTCGATTTTCTTAAATCCGCAACTGGCGGAGATTAAGACAACTTTGGGACCGACTTTCGTCGTGAATCTAACGCGGTTTGGTTACATGAATACTTGTATAGATTAATATATACTATCACTTGTATATGTTACTATGCATCGATATATTAAGTGTTTATATATTATGCACATATAAATTTTGTGTCTATAAATTTTGTGTCTATATATTTCGCACCTATATATTTGGTATTTATATATTTACTATCCAAATAATTTGTATGCTTTCCAACTGCCTATTTGATTATAGTCTCTTGTGAATAAATTGTCAACTCAAATTTTTGTCAATCTCATTCACATTTGCTACAACCTTCTGAGTACTTTGACGCTTCACCTTATCATAGAAACAATTCCAATCACTACTTAAAATTGTGTTGAAAATATGTTATACTATTAGATGCTTACAGGTCAGTGATTACGCCTTTCGTATCTCGCACTTACATTCTATCGTCATACAAATAGTTTGTCAACTGATTACTTTTTTGTAACCTGCACTTTTTTACATTTTTTTTACAGGATTGTGAGAATTGCGAGCCTACACAATCATTTTCACTGATATTATGCATAAGTATTTTGTCTTTTTAAAGCGCAGCAGAAAGCCGACAAGACCTTTTACAGAACCCACCGCCGAAATCTGTGAATGAAACTCACATAGGTTAGGGATATCTATCGCAGCGTTATAATTGTCAAAAAGGAGGATTCTCTCTCATGGAAAAAAAGAAGGTTCAGCGAAGCAAAATGCAGGATGGTTCTTTCCCGTATGATCATTTCTTTGACATTATAAGTGGAAAATGGAAATCTGCCATTATGGTTTCAATTTTTTTCGATGGATGTATCCATTTCAATGCATTCCAAAAGCTCTGGAACATATCAAGTAAGGTTCTATATACTCAGCTTGCAGACCTTGAAAAGGATGGTCTTATAGAGCGTCAGGAAATTATCGATGGTGAAAAGAAATCAACTCAATATGTCATGACAAAAAAAGGATTCAGCATTATGCCTATCCTTAAGGAGATTTACCTTTGGGCGATGAAAGACATGAAGGACAAGGATATAAAAATTGACCCACGTTCCTATGAATATAATACAAATAAACAAAGACATGTTCCAAAAAATATTTCAAAAGCTGCGTCAAAGAACGCCTCAGACTCTGCATCAGAGAGCGTTTCAGACTCTGCGTCAGAGAGCGTTTCAGACTCTGCATCAAGTAATATTTAAGATTCCGCGTCAAAGAATATTTTAGGCGCTGCCTCGAAGAACATTTCAGATTCTGCGTCAAAGAATATTTCAGACTCTGTATCTGAGAATGCCTAAAAAAATTAAGCAAAGACCTGAAATCGTAATGCATCCAAAGGAAGCCTTCAGCTTTTTCACTCATCATTACGTGCATACAAAAAAACAAATTGACGGAGATTATCACTAATGCGATATCTCCGTCATATTTTGTATGATCATCTAGAGGACGCTCTGAACTATTTTCTTCACAGCCCCACCGTCTGCACGGCCCTTCACCTTAGGCATGACTGCACCCATGAGCTTACCCATGTTGTTCATTCCTGCCTCGATTCCAAGATCTTGCTTTGTATCATTTACAATAGCAAGTATCTCTTCATCAGTGAGCTGCTTAGGTAAATATGCCATCAAAACCTCTATCTCTTTGCTGTAGGATTCTATCAAATCTGTTCTTCCGGCTTTTTCAAAATCAGAGAGGGCATCTTTTCTCATCTTGACCTGCTTGGTCAGTATATCAATAATGCCTTGCTCATCGAGTTCGACTCTGTTATCTACTTCATACTGCTTGATAGCAGCACGAGCTAGATTTATCGTGTTTTTTGCGACTTCATCGTGTGCCTTCATAGCCTCCTTGAAGTCCTGCATAAGTCTGTCTTTTAAAGACAATAACAACACCTCTTTTTAATATTTTCTAGCCTTTTTTCTAGCAGCTTCAGACTTCTTCTTTCTCTTTACGCTAGGCTTTTCGTAATGTTCTCTTTTTCTGAGTTCAGACATTACACCATCTCTTGCGCAAGAGCGCTTGAATCTCTTGAGAGCGCTTTCTAAGCTTTCATTTTCTCTAACTACTACCTGTGCCATTTACATTTCCCCCCCTCCGTACTTTGAATTTTTGGGTTTAAGCCTTTAGACTCCACAGCATTACTAATTATATAATTATTTTTTGCGTAACGCAAGTAGTATTCTTGCATTAACTTCAAAAATATCATATTTTGCGGTTTTTACGGTCTTTGACCTTTTGATCATTTTAAGTGCTTTAGGATTCATCAGCCTGGCGGCCATCCAAATTTTCTCTTTCCGAGAACATGGAAATGCAGATGCTTTACTGTCTGTCCGCCATCTTCGCCACAATTGTTTACAACGCGATAGCCATCCTTAAAGCCAAGCTGGGCAGCAATATCTTTGATCTTAAGCATGATATAGCTGATGAGTTCGGAATCTTCTTCTGTAATATCATCAAGCGAGCTAATATGCTTTTTTGGTATAACGAGAACGTGCTCTGGCGCCTGCGGTTCAGCATCTCTGAATACACATACCTTATCATCCTCATATACTATGTCTGACGAAATTTCTTTGTTTGCTATCATACAAAATATACAATCTGACATGTCTTTGCTCCTTTCTTTAATTAGCCTTGATTTTTTATTTGCAGGCTAAATAATATTTTTCTGCATAAAATGCAAATTTTATCATAAATCTGACCACATTAATATACAGTAATATACAGTAATATACAGTAATATATGG
>CAVJDC010000045.1:12520-13626 GCA_963648085.1 Anaerovoracaceae bacterium | reverse complement strand
ACAATCGTGTCCTCTGCATTAGCTGCCGACAATCGTGTCCTCTGCATTAGCTGCCTGACAATCGTGTCCTCTACACTAACGACACACTGAAATCATACAGCTTAGCCGATTCCTTACTGCGATATTCATGTTTTTCATAATAGCCGATGAGTGTCCCCTCTTCATCACGCAGAGCAACCATATATACATCCTTATTTTCTTTATCATTCCTGAAAGTATATATCATATTATTTTCCTCACTCTCAGCAAACCAAGAGACAACCTTTTCAATAATCTCTTTTGATTTGCTATTGTGACAGCCCATCAAGCTTTTTCCTATTAGTCCATAGCCGCCTTCAGCCTCATATCTCTTTGCTGCGGTTGAATTCATAAAGATGACAGTGTGATTCAAATCACAAAGCACTACAGGCGAACGATCCTGCTCCATTACACTTCTAAACAATTTCTTTTCTAGCATAATTATATTTCCTTTCTAGAACCTTATATATTTATTTTTCGACTCTAAGACCTCACATGTTTGGTTCTCGTCTCCAGGTATCTCATGCTTATTTTTCGACTCTAAGACCTCATATGTTTGGTTTTCGTCTCCAGGTATCTCATGCTTATTTAAATCTCTAATATCTCACATTATTTTACTTCTTATTTATTTTACATATTACCACCATTATTGTATAATTGTAAGCGATTAAGGAGGATAACCACATTTAACAACTGTTTTCGATAATATTATAACGTGGCACAAGACTATCCCCGCCTCTATAGGCGCCTCACTGATCAAGCTAGGCTGTCAGTGCTCTGCTGCGCTTTAAACAACGAAAGCAGGTAATGTGTTTGGACAATATATATGAGAAATGGTTTTAAAGTTATAAAAGGCGGCATAAAATTTAGTGATGACGGCATTACTCGGCATTTCATCTCTGGTTATGCCACAAGCACACGTCTTATGGGCGTCATAGGTATGGATCTTCAATGGGAATTTATTTCCGACAAATTTTCAGGTCTTCTTAATCAAATTTTTTATCTTGATGCTGAAGAATATGGTCTTGAATCTTATACTGAAGCTTTCGGACGCAATCCCGATGTCATCAGGATCGAGCGCAGCCGTC
>CAVJDC010000045.1:9734-12510 GCA_963648085.1 Anaerovoracaceae bacterium | reverse complement strand
GCGCGTTTTCTATTGCAGACATATGTAGGCACAAACAAAAGATTTAAGCAAGAGCTTCCCGAAGGATATGATGGCTATAAATTCATGCTTTCTCCAGTCCAAAAGCTCACTCGTGATGAATATTATCTTCTCTTTCGCCGAATCAGTGGTCTAAAAGAATCGCCAAATTATGTGATAAATTATTACTTAATGCGAACCTTCGCAAATGACTACCGCGGAGTAGATTTTCTCACTGCACATGACACCCACATTTACATCAAAGATGAAACTTTGTCAGCAAATGCCGCACAGAACATCAATATTGAATCAACTCATGCACAAAATACTGGAATTTTTTTGGAGTCGCCAATTACTGACAGCTCTGATGCTGAGCAAAAACCAGATGCCGCAGAAATTCCGCCTAGCGAATATGAGAATGATTCTCGAAACTTTACAAATATTGCGGATATAAAAGAAGATATCAGTTGGGATATCGCAAATGATGCGTCGTATAATTCTGCAACAGAGAGCATTTCCCCTAGTTGGACAGCAACATACAGCACTACACTAGACAGCTCTGCAGCCATTAATTCTACGACCGACAGCAATGCAAATAGCTATCCTGCTACTAGCAGCTTTACAGAAAGCAGCTTCACGATTGACGGTACTGCGGACGACAATTCCATAGTTGACAGTACTGCGGACAGCAATTCAGCGTCTGACAACTTTGCAAACAGCAATCTCGCAGCTGACGATTATGCAGACAACAATTTAGCAGCCGACAGTCCTGCTGTAAGGAAACTTGCTGCATGCAGCTTCACAACTAGCAAGCCGACAGCTGATGACATTGCAGCAAAGAAGATTGCGGCTGATGAGTCATATTTGTCCGATACAGAATTGATTGGGCCTGACTATTTTCCAAAAGGTCCATTCAGCAACATTCATACAAACAGCTCACCTGCTGCACTCTGTCAAAATACCATCGAGCGTGCATCAGGACCTATCAGGAACAGATATCTTTGCGAGTCTCTCGTCGAATACAATAACAGCTACCGTATCGTTACTTCGGAAATAATACTTGCTCCAAACCCCATGCGAGTCATTTCCGCAAAGAAGTGTTCATCCTTCAAGATAACAAGTGCAGAGGTTGCACTCATATTGAATTCACATGAATATATCGCTGTTTTAGACATCTCTTCAGATGATATCGGATTTCTCGATGCTTTCCACGAATTTGTGGAGTCTTTTACAGAATCGGAATACGAATGCGGCAAGCTTTATATAGATTTTTTCAGCACAAATGCCCATGTCGGCATGTCAGAATATCGCATGAATGCAGATGTACGCACAATCTATTTTCTTTCTGACTTCAACCAGCTGATCATTGCTTCATACTCAGCAGAAAGAACTCATGAAGCGATAGTACAGCTCACCCATGAGATGATACCGCACTACATGGCTCTTAGAAGCAAATTTGATTTTGCTTTCCCTGTTCTATACGAATTTCTCAGAAGCGGAATGGAAGATTTCTTTGAATTTCTCAGCGTATTTTTTGAAGATTAACCGATGCAGCTTCGCTACTCTAGCCGACTTTAATCGTGTGAGGTTTTAATTTGTGAGATTTTAATTTGTGAGATTTTAATTTGTGAGATTTTAATTTGTAAGATTTTGACACAGATCATCATATATGCTTACGCCACTTGGTGATGTAGCTTTGACACAAAAACAAACTGTCTGCGGTTTTATTGACACTTCCCCGTCATACATGGTCACACATGACAGAAGTATGATCAATCCCATAATCCGCAGACAGTTTTATTCTTTTAGCTATGAATACCCTTCCAACATGCTTGCTTTGTGCTTTCACGACTTTGTCAGCATGCCTGATTCGTGCTTTCATGACTTTACCAGCATGCCTGACTCGTGCTTTCACGACTTTGTCAGCATACCTGATTCGTGCTTTCACGACTTTAGCAGCATTCTTGCTTTGCGCTTTCACGATTTTGCCAGCATGCCTGATTCGTGCTTTCATGACTTTACCAGCTTACTTGCTTCCGCCGCTTTTACAGCTTTAATAGCATCCCTAATTCTGATTTTCACAGCTTCTATATCATCTTTATTTTTTTACTTTCTCAATGCAACCGTACCAGTCTTGATAAGCGAAATTATCCCGTAAGGCTCAAATGTCTCAACGATTGAAGAAGTAACCTCATCCTCTGCAGTAGCTTCAATAATAATAGCATCTGGCTTGATATCTACTATACGTGCACCAAATGCATCTGCAAGCTGTATGATATCCATACGTGTATCGTGATTTGCACTTATCTTCATAAGAAGAAGCTGTCTTCTTACAGCTTTCATGTCAGATACATTAACTACTTCCATGATTTCCTGAAGCTTTTCGAGCTGTCTGATCACTTGATCGATAATTTGCTCATCACCATCTACAACGATAGTCATACTAGTAACTTCTTCTTTTTCAGTAGCACTTGCTACAATTGAATCGATATTGTATCCGCGTCTTCCGAGAAGTCCAGAAATGCGTCTCAAAACGCCTGGTTTGTTTTCCATCAAAGCGTATAATACATGCTTCATAATCATGTTCCCCCTTATTCAAAGCTCTTTTTGAAAATTTCTTTTTAAAGCATAGCAAACACCGACAAAATCGCTTGATCAATGCACTGTGCAGCTCGTACCAATGACTACAACAGCCTTTAAACACGCACTCGCAGTAGTCCGCTGTCAAGCATGCTCTCGCCAGCAACAGCCTTTAAACACGCACTCGCCAGCACGGTCG
>CAVJDC010000045.1:0-8885 GCA_963648085.1 Anaerovoracaceae bacterium | reverse complement strand
TTTATAACGAAGCTCTGAAATACATGCTATAAATTTATAATGAAGCTCTGAACAAATGAGCTTATCCGTGCTCTGCATTGCTTTAAGCTCTGATTTTTATATTTATAAGGAGGATATTATGCGCGTATTAGGAATAATTTCATCACCAAGAAAGCCTGGCAATTCCGAGCTGGCGGTTAAAGAAGTCCTGAAACATTTCCCTGATTCGTGGGAAAAAATGATGATAAATCTAAATGATCTGGATATAAAGCCATGCCGTGCATGCTATGCGTGCATTCCTTATGGTTCAAAATGCCGGATAAATGATGACTTTGAGTTTGTTGTGAGGATGATAAAGCACGCCGACAAGGTCGTCATCGCTGCACCTGCATATATGCTGGGCGGTCATACAGGAATAAAGCGTGTACTGGACAGACTTATTTCCTTGACAAGCGATTCTAAGCGCTTTAGGCATGCTGACTGTGTACTTGCTATTTCCTATGGTTATCGCGACTGGTATGGACTTTCTAAGGAGGATCTGATTTTATTTGCACGCAAATTTCATCTTAATGTAATAGGCACCGCCATGATGAAGGCCACTCTTCCTGGCGACAGCGTAAAAGGTGAGAATCTTGAAAAGCTTCACAGGCTTGCAGATATACTTCAGCACGGTATCGATGACCTTCCCGAGCCTTCTGGCAGAGAGCTCGAATGTCCGCTATGCTCAGGGACAGCTTTGCAGCTCATGCCTGAATCGAGATATAGATGTGCAGTCTGCGGCGGAATGGGAAAGCTAGAATTTAAGGACGGAAAGCTCAGCCTTTCACCAGATGACGACAGCGAATTCCGTTTCTCTGATGAGGCTCTAGACAAGCATCTTGATTTTCTCGAAGAAAAGAAGCAGCTTTTCCTTGATACACGCGATGATATCAAAAGGCTTCAGGAAGAATATAATTCATTAGACTGGTGGATGACGCCAGCTGATCTCGACTAGTAAGGAGGTTTACATTTGGAAAAGTTTGTCATTGCCCTCGATCAAGGAACGACGAGCTCTAGAACTATTATTTTTGATGAAAAAGCAAATATTCGCTCGAAAGCCCAGTATACATTTTCACAAATATACCCGAAGCCAGGCTGGGTAGAGCATGATGCTGAAGAAATTTGGAAAACGCAGCTAAAATCGCTTGACGACGCAGTTTGCGCGCTTGCTTCTGGCGATATTACAGCTTGCGGCTCTGCGGCTGATTGCGATACTGCAGCTTGCGGCTCCGCGGCTTCTGACAATGCTTGCGGCTCTGCGACTGATTGCGATATCAGCAAAATTATCGACAAAATAGCTGGCATAGGCATTACCAATCAACGCGAAACTACAGTTGTCTGGAATAAGCACACTGGAAAGCCTATTTACAATGCAATCGTATGGCAATGCAGACGAACTGCCGATGAATGCGAAGAGCTTCGAAAAACAGGAATTGAGCCATATATAAAGGAAACTACAGGACTTCTGATCGATGCATATTTTTCTGGTACGAAAATAAAATGGATACTCGACAATGTAGAAGGTGCACGAGAGCAAGCAGAAAGTGGTGATTTGTTATTTGGCACAATTGACACATGGCTTATCTGGAATCTGACAGGCGGCAGCGTACATGTCACTGATTATTCCAACGCTTCAAGAACCATGCTTTTTGATATTCACAACCTCGAGTGGGACGAACATCTTTGCGGCATTCTTGGAATCCCGATGTCGATGCTTCCAAAAGCAGTTCCAAATTCTATGATTTATGGGAAAACAAATCTAAAACTTCCTTCAGGAATCGACTTAAGCGGCATCCCAGTTTGTGGTGCCGCAGGCGACCAGCAGGCTGCCTTATTTGGACAAGCATGCTTTAAGCCAGGTGATGTAAAAAATACTTATGGTACTGGATGCTTTACTCTGATGAACACAGGAAATGTCCCGGTAATGTCAGAAAATGGACTCGTCACGTCCGTAGCTTGGTCTCTCTCACCCGATAAACCGCCGGTATACGCACTTGAGGGCAGTATCTTCAATGGAGGTTCAACTATACAGTGGATTCGTGATGAGTTGAAGATCATTTCTTCATCTCATGAGTGCGACATTCTTGCCGCACAGGTTCCCGATACAGGAGGAGTCTATATAGTTCCTGCATTTACAGGGCTTGGCGCACCTTATTGGGATATGTATGCTCGCGGTACGATAACAGGCCTCACGCGAGGCACAGATAGGCGCCATATTTCACGTGCCGTACTTGAATGCATCACCTATCAGGTTTCCGATCTTATCACTGCAATGGTAGAAGATTCTGGCAGAACCCTTACTGTACTCAGAGTTGATGGCGGAGCTAGCGTCAGCGATATAATGATGCAATTTCAGTCGGATATTCTGAATATCGCAGTTGACAGACCTGAATGTGTCGAAACTACAGCTCTCGGAGCAGCATTTCTCGCTGGTCTTGCAGTTGGCGTCTGGAAAGACACAGATGAAATCGCTTCACTTAGAAAATGTGACATGCTTTTCACTGCTGACTGTGACGCAGACAGACGACAAGCACTTCTCGACGGCTGGCACAATGCAGTTAGACGGACACTCAGCGATTATAAATAGGCACTGCGGCAGCGCACGTCTTACAAAATTTGGCAGATGGCGACACAGCGGACGACAAGATTTGCAGGCTGACAGAAAACGGCAGAGGTGCTGACGTGACCATTGGGCGGTTAGACGCATGCGGTGACATACGGTTTGCGATGGTTGGCCGCTTGCGAAAGTTGGCCGCCTGCGAAGGTTGGCCGCCTGCGAAGATTGGCCGCTTGCGGAGGTTTACCGCCTGCGAAGGTTGGCAACGCTGCGAAAAATGAATGATAAAAATACTAAAAAAGTTTTATGGAGGAATATAAAAAATGAAAACAGTGATACAGCGCGTATCTAGCGCAAGTGTAAAAATTGACGGCAACATTGTCGGTGAAATCGAACAAGGACTCCTTGTGCTCCTCGGTGTAGGACCCGAGGATACAAAAGAAACAGCTGACTATATCGCAGGTAAAATCGTAAATATGAGAATCTTTGAAGATGAAAATGAAAAAATGAATTTCTCTGTCAAGGATATCGAAGGAAAAATTCTTGTAGTATCACAATTTACACTTTATGCCGACTGCCGTAAGGGAAATCGTCCGGGATTTGGCGGTGCTGCCGCTCCAGCTATGGCAGATGAGCTCTACGAATATTTCAAAGCAAAGATTGAAGAGCTCGGTGTTCCTGTTCAGTGCGGACAGTTTGGAGCGGACATGAAGGTTTCTCTTGTAAATGACGGACCGGTGACTATTATTCTTGAGAAGTAAGCGCCTCAGACTTGCTGAAGTCGATGTGTAATGCTTAAAGGTGCTGGGAAGTTGACTATGATATGTGAAAGGATTTCTTATGAGAAAGCATTTTAAGGATATATCGTTCGTTTTTTTAAGGCTGATTTTGGTATGTGCTATTGCTGCAGTGGGCGCGCCTGCAGGTGCAGTTTTCGCTGAAGTCGACGTACATGCCGGCGCCGGTTTTACAGGTGAGGCTGAATCCTATGCCGGCGCCGGTTTTGCGGGCGAGGCTGAATCCTATGCCGGCGCCGGTTTTGCGGGCGAGGCTGAATCTTATGACGATGCTGGTACAGACGGCGAAATCTGCACGGTTAAATCTTATGGCGAGCTGCAGTCTGCGCTTGAGGATGCGGTGCAGTCTGCAGCGGGGGCAGAAAATGGTACTTCTATAAGTGTTTCTATACAACTTACAGATGACATTATATATTCTTGCAGTTCCTCTTCAGATACCGACGATGTCGATGCTGTCAGCAGCGCTACTGCCTCTAAGCACAGTGATTCCTCCTCAAAAGCACTGAGTAGTTCTCACACTGATTCTGGGTCCAACTCTCAAATCACCTCTCTAGAAGATTTCCAGTCGAATTCCGACTCCAATTCACTGCCTAAGAGCAGTACAAAAACAAACTCTTTTAGTTCACTAGATATTGAAATGCCTGCAGGCAGCGGCAATGTATGCTGCATCATACTAGATTTAAACGGACACAAGTTATCTGTTTCGGCAGTCTCTGCAGAAACCAGCCTATTTTTTATAGGCCGCGGATGCAGTCTTGCCATAAATGACAGTGTGGGCGGCGGATCAATTATTTCCACTCTCACATGCGACACAACTGCAAGCCTGTTTACCATTATGAAAGGCGGCTCACTTACTGTGAATGATGGAACCTTCAAGGCAAATCAAGTAAAATCTTCATCATGTACGATTCTCAATCAAGGCGGCACTGCCACCATAAATGGAGGAACGTTTGAAGCCTCATATTATGGGCTTAACCAAGAGCGCGGTCATCTCAAACTAAATGGCGGCACTTTCTCGGCAACAGACACAGCAAGAGGCGTTGATATTTGCATTTCAAGCAACAACGGCAGCTTCACGATAAACGCATGTACTTTCTCCACACTTCATATAGATGGATATGGTGCAGCCTCAAGCATTTACATATCAGATCATCTCTCCAAAAATTCAACTATTACAAAAAATGGCAATCCATATGCACTTGCACCAGACGCATCACAGCTTGGCACTTCAAAGGATACTTTTGTAATCTCTTCGAATTTAGTCCAGACAGATAAACCAACATTCTCGGACGTTCCAAAAGGTGCATGGTATGCAGAAAGTCTTCAAAAAAATGTTAATTCAGGCCTTCTTTCCGGATATCCAGACGGCACTTTCAAGCCAAATGCCAAAATAAAATGGTGCATGCTTGCTCAGATTCTTTACAATATCACCGACGAAAATAGTCTCAACAAAAACAATGGCGCTGGCATATCCATCTGGTATCAGCCAGTAATGGACTTCGCACGCAGCAACAATCTCATTCCAAAGTCAGATAATTCAGACTTTGCAGAAGACTACCCTACTAGATACCAGGTAATCCAAAGCATCTACCAGCTCGGTCTTCTCACAGGTGCAATAACAGACACCTCTGCAAGCACTGATTCGAGCACTAGTGCGAGCTCAGACACATCTGCAAGCACTGATGCGAGCACTGATGCAGGCACAAACACTAGCACAACGCCTAGCACAACAACGAGTACAACACCTAGCACAAACAACGGTGCGTACATAAGTGCCACAACACGCCCGACAACCGGCTCCAGCAAGAATGCACTAACTTGGGCGGTAGAAAACAAAATCCTTGTCGGCAACCAAAATGGTGATCTTAGTCTTGACAGACACATCACACGTGCCGAAATGTCAGAAATTCTTTACCGCATAAATAGTCTGTTTGCTAGTCATAACCACATCATCGAAAGCTGATCAAACCAAACATCTATAACGTATCATAAAGAAAAAAAATGTGCCGCATTAATGCTCATAAGTCATTAATGCGGCATTTTCAAAACCATTACTTTCCAACAGCTGCTTTTGCAATTCCATTACTTTCCAACAGCAGTATTTACAACATCTGCAAGCGAAGTGTCCTCAAAGAATGTATCAGCATTATACAGAAATAGAAAATCCGAAACGTCTTCAGTATTTATGAGTTGAGAGATGTCATCATAATAATATCTTGCATCAATCATAACAATTTCCGAATAATACGGAAGCAAAAAAGGCACAAAGCAATTTGCATATGAATCCTTAAAAATCATAAGCGTACCCTTATCTGAAGAAGAATTACTGCTCGAGGTTTTCTCCCCCTCACTGTCGCCGTCCGAGCCATTAGATACATCATCTGAATTCTTTGTGTTCTTAGATGACTTGCTATTTTTCGAATTATCCACAGTCGTGATCTTTATCAAGGGATAATTTCCGCCAAAAAATACGGCATATTTATCTGAAGATTCAAGCTTTTCAGAATTATATAAGCTGAATGTCTGCATGCCTTCATTGACATATTCGACCATATACTGAATCTGCGGTTCAAAATCATTTTCCTCTGCATCTGCATTCTCAAACGCTTTTACATCGTCCTCAGAAAGCCACAATTCTATCGTATCCTTGCGCTTTGGTGAGAATCCACTCTTAGATGCAAGCGTACCCGCAAAATCCTCACATACAGCATACCTGCTATAGCTTATCTCATTCACATCGCTGATTCCGAGAACCTCTGCAGCCTGGCAAAATGCATAATATGCACCCTTAGTTGTCCAGTGATGATCTGTATAATAGTATATATATTCCGACTTATGCTCTTTAAGAGTATCTCTCACATCTATAAATTCCACATCAGAAGAAAGACTTTTTATCATTTTATCTAGATATGCATCCTGATCCTCCATCGAAACAAGCGGAGGAAGATAATCCGACAGAACATTTGCTGCCGTCGGGGCAACAAGCATAGAAACATTATATCCCTCTACAGATGCAAGAGCATTTATTGCATCGATATTATTCTTAAGATGTTTTTCATCTGGTTTTTTCAATTCCTCAAAAAGATATCCGCGCGAGCCCCTGTATATTCCATTTGATTCCGTATATCCAGCAAGAGATCTGATTGTCGACCTAAAAGAAATCCATTTATCCCTCAACATAAATTGATCAGACAGATATGATTCCGCATCACTCATAAACTGGCCATCTGTCAAACTAGTTATCGAGATATCAGGCTTCTGCGACAGCATTCTGTTTTCTTTTTCCGAAAATTCTTTATCAGGCGTAATGACATTTATCACAGTTACGGCGACTATGATCAAAATGACAGCCAATCCCGCAGCCATCTCAGCCAGCAGAACATTTTTTCGATTCTTTCTTCTATTCCCTCTTCTATTTTTTTTAATCTCAATGACATCGTTGACGCCCGAAGCATTTTTTTCGCTTGAAAAAGCTATGCTATGTCCCGACACATTTCCGTTCCGTTTAGATGTTCTCCTACTGTATATAGAAGCTTTTCCTCCACGCATAGACGAGCTTCCATTTTGTCCGCCACTATGTCCAACGCTTCGCCCAGTACGTCCAGTATGTCCAGCATGTCCAGAACGTCCAGAACGTCCAGACGTCTTCTTTCTTCGTCTAGAAGAATTGGCACTATATCCCGATATATTTCTGCCGCGTTTGACAGAGCTTCTGCTATATCTGTATATATCAAAATCATTTTCATGCATTCTTCCACCATTCACATTAGTGTCTAACCCAATGCCGTCGTCATACACTCTTCCGCCACTTCTATTCGTACCTAACCCAGTACCGTCGTCATACACTCTTCCGCCACTTCTATTCGTACCTAACCCAATACCGTCGTCATACATTCTTCCGCCATTCACATTAGTTCCTAAGCCAGCGCCGTCGTCATACACTCTTCCGCCACTTCTATACATACCTAAGCCAGTGCCTCTTTCATACGTCCTGCTGCGGCTTTTATCTACATATTTTCCTGTATATTTTTTATCATCCGAAAATCTATTTCCCATTGATCTTAACCTCGAAATATCTTTCGTCGCCATCATGCCTCATCAGAATCTGAAATAAAGGAATGGATTGTATGTATCATTGACGAGAAATGCTGTACAAATCAAAAACATCGCCACATAAGTGATGATCGCAATCACACGTGATTTCTTACCTCTAAAAGACCCTATAAATCTATCAAGTGCACCATGAAGCAGCGGCCCAGACGCAAGAACCATCATCCCCAAGAGAATCATATTTGTAAAGAGATAATAAACCGTCTGCCCGTCAGCAAACGGATGACTTCCAAAGCCAAACATTATCCCTATCATCGACACAGCCTTGCCAAGCGATTCGCTCGAGAAAAATACCCATCCAATCATGACAATAAGCATAGTATATATGCGTGAAATCCACGAAGGAGCACGCTCGAGTCTATCAAGCAGGAAATATTTCTCAATCGTGAGTAATATGCCATAATAAAGGCCCCAAAAAGCAAAATTCCAAGCCGCACCATGCCAAAAGCCAGTAAGCAGCCATACCACGAACATATTTCGTATATGCTTCAATGGTTTCACATAGCTTCCACCAAGCGGAATATATACATATTCTCTAAACCATGTTCCAAGAGAAATATGCCATCTTCTCCAAAATTCAGTAATGCTTCTCGAAATATATGGATAATCAAAATTTATCTTAAAATCGAAACCCAGCATCTTTCCAAGACCCACAGCCATATCACTATATCCGCTGAAATCAAAGTAAATCTGAAATGTATATGCAATACATGCCAGCCATGCACCAAGCACAGATATTTCATCGGCATTCTGAGAACTTATAGCAGTAAAAACAGCCCCTATATTATTTGCAAAAACGACCTTCTTAGTAAGACCCCTCACAAATTGAGCTGCACCAGTTCCAATATTTGTAAAAGATATCTTTCTGTCAGTAAGCTGTTCATTGATATCTTTATACTGAACAATTGGCCCTGCAATCAGCTGCGGAAACATCGTGACATATGTACCAAAGGCGATAAGATTTCTCTGAGCCGGAGTCTCCTTCCTATAAATATCAATCACATATGACAACGTCTGAAATGTATAAAATGAGATTCCTACAGGCAGATCAACACTTACCTCAGGGAGCTCAAATGGAAGAATCATATTTAGATTTTCCACAAAAAAACCATAATATTTAAAGAATGCGAGAAGACCTATATCAACTAAGATCGTAACTATCAGACTCCTTTTCGCAGACGCTCTAGACTTTCCAACAGTCCCAACAGTCCCAGATCCACCAGACGCACTATCTGCTCCAGACACTGCCAGCCTTCCAGACATACCAGATCTTCCTGCCCCATCAAATGTGCCAGATTTTCCAAGAGCTCCAGCAGCATCAGAATTCCCAACTTCTCCAGTTGACCTAGATTTTCCAATTTCACCAGTTGACCCAGATTTTCCAACTTCTCCAGTTGACCCAG
>CAVJDC010000044.1:6302-13728 GCA_963648085.1 Anaerovoracaceae bacterium | reverse complement strand
GCAGAAAGTCGAAAAGCTTGCGGAAAGATGATAAGCTGGCGGAAAGACGATAAGCCCGCAGAAAGTCGAAAAGCTGGCGGAAAGTCGATAAGGTGGCGGAAAATTGTAATCTAGTGGAAAGCTAAAGGACAAAGGATGGGGATTAAGATGAAAAAAAGCATTAGAAGATTATTAATTGGTATATCATTGATGATGATCGTGTGTATCATGATGACTATGACAGGGTGCAATGTACCTTTTATAGGGGGAACGGACGGTCAGTCGGATGATGGTTCGGCAGATGTGATAGAGATGACTGATGACGATACTGGATATGATGTTTCAAATGAAGAGCTAGTACAGCTGGCAAATGAACGCGTGGAAGAGCAATATAACTTCCTTTATGGATTTTTGGCAGGAGCATATTTTGATTTTGATGAAAATGGAAGTGCTATCGAGGGGGAAGATGGCTCCGCATGGTATCCTATCGATGCAGATGATGCTTCTTCTGAGGAAGATCTCGACAGAGCGTGGGAAGAGAATGGCTTCAGCACGTCGGTGCTCACATCAGATCTGTTGGAGCATTATGCGATTGAAGATGGAACTATATATTCAGACTGTGGAGGAATTGGCGATGATCTGACTTTTGGAGGAATTCAGATTGATTCTGTTGAAGTACGCCAGGACGCAGACAATGCAGTGCTTACCGGAACTATTCACAGAATAGATCCAAATGATGAAAGTGCTGCATGGGATGAGGATTTTGAATATAGCTTGACTAGGGAAGATGGAGAATGGCTTTGCACGGGCTTCTCAATGTATTTCTAGTATTTTCGATCTAGAGAATCATTTGCGAGAGCCAATCAAAAAACCTGACTTCTATAGGTTAGGGCAGTTTACAAGCTGAAAAATCGGAGAAGGAGAAAGTGTAAAATAATTATGGAACAAGAAATCAAAGAACCAAAAAAACTCAGACAGCGCTCTGAGATTGAAGACAAATATAAGTGGAACATCAAGGATATGTATGCTGATGATGAGCTTTGGCAGGCTGACTATGACAAGGCTTTGAAGCAGGCAGAGGAGTTTGAAAATTTCTCTGGAAAGCTTGGAGAGAGCGCAGAGGCACTTCTTTCTGCTCTTAAGTTTAGAGATGATATGTGGCTGAGAGCGGAGAGAGTTTATGTCTATGCACATATGAAGCTTGACGAGGACAATAGAACTGCAAAATACCAGGAAATGGATCAGAAGGCAAACTCAATGCTTGCTCAGATATCTGCAAAGACATCCTTTTTTACGCCTGAACTCATGGAAGTCCCGGACGAGACCATAGAGGGATTCTTAAAGGAAAACGAAGATCTGCAGATTTACGATTATATGCTTAGAGATTTGATTCGCAGAAGAAAGCATGTGCTAAGCAAGAGCGAAGAGTCCTTGATGGCTCAGATGAGTGAGATAGCAGGCGCACCAAAAAATATTTTTTCTATGATAAATAATGCAGACATAAAATTCGGAACCATTATTGGTGACGACGGAGCAGAGATTGAAGTTACTCACGGAAATTATGTCAGCCTGATGGAATCGCCAGACAGAAATGTCAGAAAAGCTGCATATGAAAATATGTATAATGCATATACAGCGCAGAAAAATACTTTGGCAGCGACATACAATTATAATGCAAAGAAAAATTGCATTATTTCAAAGATAAGAAAGTATCCGTCTGCTCTGGCGGCAGAACTTGATGGTGACAATATTCCAGAAAGCGTTTATACCGAACTAGTAAAATCTGTAAATAACAATCTCGATGTTCTTCACAGATATGTCAGCTTGAGAAAGAAGATTCTTGGGCTTGACGAGATCTGCATGTACGATATGTATGCACCTCTCGTAGATATGCCAAAGAGAGAGGTTTCGTATGAGGAGTCTCTTGAGACTGTCAGAAGAGGTGTTGCCCCTCTTGGTGAAAAATATGTAAATGACATGAATGCCGGTATAGAAGCGGGCTGGATCGATGTATATGAAAATGAAGGAAAGACAAGCGGAGCCTACTCATTTGGAAGCTATGACAGCATGCCTTATGTGCTATTAAATTATAATAATAAATTCAAAGACGCATTTACGATTGTTCATGAGCTGGGACACTCCATGAATTCTCTTTATACAAGACAGAAGCAGCCATATATTTATGGAGGACATTCCATTTTTACTGCTGAGGTTGCTTCTACGGTAAACGAATGCCTGCTGATGCATGATCTGCTTGCAAATTGCAGCGATAAGCTAGAAAAACTCTATCTTCTAACTGTTTATATCGAAGAATTTCGTGCGACAGTCTTTAGGCAGACTATGTTTGCGGAATTTGAGCTTGAGGTTCATGATGCCGTAGGTAGTGGTGAAGGTATGACGGCAGAACGTCTCTGCGAGATTTATGGAAACTTAAACAAAAAATATTTTGGACCAGAAGTGACATATGATGACTTTATCGCTATGGAATGGGCGCGCATACCACATTTTTACAATGCATTTTATGTATATAAATATGCCACAGGATATTCTGCAGCAGTAGCACTCTCTGATATGATCATAAACAAGGGCGGCGAAGCTGTAGATGCTTATCTGGAATTTCTTGCGGCGGGCGACAGTGATTATCCGATAAATCTTCTTAAGGCTGCAGGCGTTGATATGAGCACACCTGACGTAGTAGATAGTGCTATGAAGACTTTCAGAGGTCTTATAGACCAGCTAGAGGAGCTTGTAGAGGAGCTTGTAGAGGAGCTTTAGATTAGATAGCTTCTGCACTTTTGCCCAGTATGCAGCATACATGCCAAGAGTGCAGCAAAAAAAACATGCCATCTGGGCAGATTGCCGAAAAAAGAATGCTGGCTTGGAGATTCTGAAAAAAGCATGTTTACTGGAAGCTGCTGAAAAATGTATGTTAGCTAATATAATAGTCAGAATAATTAGAAAATGCAGTCGTCTAACAGACTGCGGAAAGAAATATTATGATTAAAAGGTTCAACATTTATGCAAATCTAAATGACACCTCTGAGAAGATATCTCACGAGGTTATGGACAAGATGATAGCCGAGGGCGCTGAGTATACAGATGATTATCGCAAAGCGGATTTGATTTTTTGTGTCGGTGGTGACGGTGCACTGCTTCGTCTTTTGAGAAAATATGATTTTCCAGAGGCTCCGATAGTGGGGATAAACACAGGACATCTGGGATTTTTTCAGGAGATTAGATCAGACGGCATAGATGAGTTCATAGCTATGCTAAAGAGAGGCGACTTTTACATACAGGAAAATGCCGCACTTTCTGCCGAAATTGTGACAGATGGTGGTGAAAAGAAAATAACTGCCATAAATGAGATCGTCATACGTGGTGAAGGTGAGAGACTGATGCATCTTGACATGTATATCGGCGGGAAATATATTTCTCGATTTAGCGGTGATGGCATGCTTATATGTACGCCCTCAGGAAGCACGGCATACAATTACTCACTTGGTGGTGTGATTGTGGATCCTGAGGTGGACATGCTGCAGGTTACGCCTATTGCTCCGGTAAACAATTCTGCATTTAGATCTTTTACATCAGGAATTATTGTACCTACAAACAAAATCATCGAAATCCTTCCAGCAAAATATGAGGAAAGATATGTCGTTGTTATTGAAGATGGTCAGATTGTTGCTCGGGACAATGTCCGCAAGGTTGTGGTTCATGTTGCTGAGCGCAGAGCAAAGATTATACGCTTTAGCAATTACAATTTCTGGAGTAAGATAAAGGACAAAATTTTGTAATTTATACATTTACAAGCCCATTACCTTTATGTGATGGGTAGTTGACAGCTTTGCCAATAAGTTATTTCAGCCCCACTGTCGTCAGATGGTGGGGTAGTTCATGATTGGAATATTTTTATGTCAGAGAAGAGTTTGAAAAGAGAACTTACAGATATCGTGAGAGGGGAGCTTGGGGAAAAACAGGCTCCGGTTGAGGGAAGTCAGCGCTTTATATATGTAGTGAAGGCTGATGATGGTGAGACTACAGTAAAGATGATACTCAGAAAAAGATTGGGCTTTTCGTCAAGATTGACGAGAAAGCTGAAAACTGAGGGTGTAGTTCTGAGGAATGGAAGACCAGTCAAGCTTTTTGCGGATGTCATCGAAGGTGATGTGATTCAAGTGGATTTGCCAGAAGAAAGATGTTCTTTTATCCCGCAAGATATTCCGATAAATGTCGCTTATGAGGATGATGATCTGCTTATCATAGATAAGCAGCCAGGTGTAGTTGTTCACCCGACTAGGGGACATCCTGTGGGGACTATTTCAAACGGACTTATGAAGTATATGGAAGATAATGGATCTTTTTTCAAGATACGTTTTGTAAACAGACTTGACCGCGATACGAGTGGACTTCTCATAGTTGCAAAGAATTCCCATGCTCAGGATGTGCTTGTTCAGCAAATGAAGAAAAATAGAGTAAAAAAAATATACCGTGCAGTGGTGCATGGTATTATAAATGAAGAACGTGGGACGATCGATCTTCCTACAGGAAGACCTGACCCTGATGATGTTCACAGAGCTGTCATGGCTGATGGGCAGCCGTCTGTAACTCATTATGAGGTTGAAGAGAGATTTTTTGACAGCCATGCAGAAGGCGGTGGGCACACTCTTGTAAGGCTGAAGCTTGAGACTGGAAGGACTCATCAGATAAGAGTTCACATGTCGCATATAGGACACCCTCTTGTGGGGGATACTCTTTATGGACATGAGGATCCAGAGCTGATAGGCCGTCAGGCACTCCATGCTGCTTCACTTGAATTTGAGCAGCCAGTAAGCGGTGCAGTGACTGTATGTACTGCAAGCTTACCAGATGACATGCAGGATATGCTCATAAAACTTAGACCTTAGAATTAGAACTTAGAATTAGAACTTAGAAATATAAATATAAGCTTTTATTTATGATTTTTTAGAGAATCTTCAGACGAAGAGGACAGTGATTTTTTAATCTTAAAAATTGCAAGGATTATGAATATGATTGCAAATGCAGCCATAAACAACCATGATGCCACGCTAGAAGAAGTGAATATCAATTTTCCTGCTTCGTGCATGCTGACAGCACCAAATATAGCGAAAATAGCACATGAAAGCTTGCCAAGCAGGCTTGTAGGCATCTTGCTTTTTAGGAATAAGCCAGCGATGAGACCTATGAAATCTGCAGCGATGAGAGCGAGAGTACTTCCTCCAAATACAGCAAATGCATTTGCAAGGCTGCCTTTGGTGTAGGAGGCTGCAAGAGTGATAGCCGCAAGCTGAGTCTTGTCACCGAGCTCACCTATAAAGAAGGTTCCGAAAATCGCAAGAATCGACGCGATTCCCTTTTTTTGACTGCCATCATATTCTTCTTCATCATCGTCTTCAGAAAGAGCTGACAGGGCAAACCAAAAAAATGCAAGACCGGCAATAGTCTTGATGATGCGCATATCCAGATAATTGCTTAAGGCGGCACCGACTGCTACTGCAAGGACATTCAGAAGAATAGTAGCAAGCCATGTACCTGTAAGAATCTGAGAAACTTTATACTTTCCAGCCATCGCCACAAGCAGAAGCTGAGTTTTATCACCCATTTCCGCTATAAAAACAGTACCAAATACCAACAAAAATATCGCCATAATACAGGCCTCCCCAAATTGTTCTCGTATGATTACAACATTAAATTTTAAAGTGCAGCAGGGCACTGACGTGTTCGATAGATCAGTGAGGTGCGCAGCTCAAAGCGTCGCACATGCGGTTAATTATAACATAGAGTAATTCGGTTAGACAATTCTAACGTTTCTTGGACGCAAAGCGGCATATCAAGATAACATCCGTTATGCGTGAAGTATGAGAAAATTACATATTTTTTATTTAATTTTGTGCAGGATTGTACTTTATTCATTGAGCGATGCATGTTAAAATTGTAATGTTGTGAGTTCGCCGCTTGCCGCATCAAGGAGTGTTCTGAAAATGAGAGACGATGCTTCGCTTCACATAGGCTGGCATATCAGAAAAAATTTGGAGTGAAAGCGGATTTATTTGCAAAAGTTGAAGGCTAGATGGCGGCAAATTTGATGTGTCAGATTTAAAAGCAAGGCGACGGTGCGCCAGAACCAAGAGCAAGTCGAAGGTTTGCCAAAACTAAAAGCAAAGCGATATTGCGCCAGAACCAAGAGCAAGGCAATGGACATATTTGGTGATGTATATACAAATTGTAGAAGGAAGCTCTGACTTTTTTAAGCTAGAGTGGTTCACTATAATTGGAAGATGAGGTAGATATGATGATATATGACAACGTTCTTCAGGCTATAGGACATACTCCTATTATACGATTAAGCAAGATGAATGACCCGGAAGCGGCAGAGGTTTTGGTAAAGTTTGAAGGTCTAAATGTCGGAGGTTCTATCAAGACAAGAACGGCATATAATATGATCCTTGCTGCAGAAAAAGAAGGCATTATCAAGGAAGATACTATTATAGTAGAGCCTACGAGCGGAAATCAAGGCATAGGTCTTGCACTTGTAGGGGCAGTACGAGGCTACAAGACGATCATTATCATGCCTGATTCGGTAAGTGAAGAAAGACGTAAGCTTGTAAATCATTATGGAGCTGAGGTCATACTCGTACATGACGACGGAGATATCGGTGCCTGCATAGAAGAATGTGTACAGACCGCACTTAGAATGGCAGAAGAAAATCCAAAGGTCTTCGTTCCTCAACAGTTTGAAAATGAGAACAATACATTGGCTCACAAGAATCATACAGCTCTTGAGATAATGGAGCAGGTTGCAGGTCATATTCACGGATTTTGTTCGGGAATCGGTACTGGCGGAACTATTACGGGAATTGGTGAGGTTCTCAAGGCTCAATATCCTGATATTGAAATCTGGGCAGTAGAACCAGAAAATGCAGCTATTCTTGCGGGTGGAACTGTAGGCACACATCTTCAGATGGGTATCGGCGACGGTATCGTGCCAGAGATTTTAAATAAACAGATTTATGACGATATATATATAGTTACAGATGATGAAGCACTAGAAACAGCAAAAAGACTTGCAAAGGAAGAGGGAATCATGTGTGGCATTTCAAGCGGCACAAATGTAGCTGCAGCACTCAAGCTTGCAAAGAAGCTAGGCAAGGGAAAGACGGTAGTTACAGTTCTCCCAGATACAGCAGAAAGATATTTTTCCACGCCATTATTTGAGGATTAAGAACTAGAAGACGAGACAAGAGTCACAAGCTGTGTTTTATCAACATATATCTCAGAGTCGAATATTCTTTGAAAAGCTTTATTGTCTGGATTTAAAAATCGTCCCATGCTTGGTGTCCTCCTGTCTTGATTTTTTGAAATGCGGAAAAAATTCGCAAAAATTTCGCGAAGAATTAAGGAAAAAATTTCGCAAAGAATCCCACGAAAA
>CAVJDC010000044.1:0-6292 GCA_963648085.1 Anaerovoracaceae bacterium | reverse complement strand
TGGTGTCCTCCTGTCTTGATTTTTTGAAATGCGGAAAAAATTCCGCAAAGAATTCTGCGAAAAATCCCGCAACGAATCCTGCGAAAAATCCCACGAAGAATTCTGCGAAAAATCCTGCGAAAAATCCCGCCTAAAATTGGTATACCATAATAGGGCATAGTCAATACACTAGAAATATGAATTATCTTGGGTGCGGATTTATGCATATGAAAGAAAAATGCCATAAGAAAACTTTCAAAAAGTGTTTTAAGTTGACAAAAAATGCATCTATAAATGCACCTATAGAGGTGTAGAATGTCTGACTCTGCGTAATTATTGTAAAAAAAGATGATAATAATCGTTGACAGATGGGAAAAGAAACGATATACTTCTAAAGTAGCATGAAGAAGAAGTTTATCCGCTTCTCACCTTGCAGCACAGCTAGCAGGGTTAATAAGAATCGAATTTTTCAAAATTTCGAACTTTTGCAGCGGGTATTTTTCGATACTCGTTTTTTTATGCTTTCAAAATAGGAGGTGCTTAATCATTAGCAGTAAAGAAAATCAGATCAACGAAGAGATCCGTGAAAGGGAAGTAAGAGTTATAGACACAGATGGCTCGCAGCTTGGTATTATGCCTACATCAAAGGCTCTTACTATAGCAGCGGAGAAGAAGCTTGATCTGGTAAATATCGCTCCGTCTGCAAAACCGCCGGTTTGCAAGATTTTGGACTACGGCAAATACAGATACGAGCTTCAGAAAAAAGAAAAGGAAGCCAGAAAAAAACAGAAGATTACTCAGGTCAAAGAAATTCGTGTAAGCACGTTCATAGAAGGCCACGATCTTCAGGTTAAGGCTAAAAATGCAGCAAAATTCCTTCAGGATGGAGATAAGGTGAAGGTAAGCCTTAGATTCAGAGGAAGAGAAAAGGGCTATGCAAATGTCGGCAAGCAGGTCATGGAAAAGTTTGCTGAAGCTGTTTCTGAAGTAGGAGTGATTGAGAAGAAGCCGATGCTTGAGGGCAGAAGCATGATTATGGTTCTGGCACCAAAGAAGGATTAACTAAAGTATTTATTATCAGGAGGCGCAAAATGGCTAAAATGAAGTCCCATAGAGGAGCTATGAAGAGATTTAAGGTTACAGGTTCAGGCAAGGTTGCAAGACATAAGGCTTATAAAGGCCACATTCTTACAAAGAAGAGCCAGAAGAGAAAGAGAAATCTCAGAAAGGGTACTACACTTACAAGCGCTGACCAGAAGAGAATCAGTGCAGTTCTCAACGTATAGTTTCAGTGCAGGGAGGTAATATAAAATGGCAAGAGTTAAGAAGGCAGTAAATGCAAAGAAAAAGCATAAGAAAGTATTAAAGTTATCTAAGGGCTTCTACGGACAGAAGAGCAAGGTTTTCAGAGCAGCCAACCCTGCAGTTATGAGATCCCTCAGATCAGCATATATCGGAAGAAAGAACAAGAAGAGAGAATACAGAAGAATCTGGATCGCAAGAATCAATGCAGCAGCAAGAATGAACGGCATCTCATACAGCCAGCTTATGAATGGTCTTAAGAAGGCAGGCGTGAGCATAAACAGAAAGATGCTTTCAGAAATGGCTATCCATGATGCAGCAGGATTCACAGCTCTCGTTGAAACTGCAAAAGCAGCTTTAGCATAGTAGCAACGCTGAATTGTCGGTGTTCGGATATGCATTTGCATTAAATGAATACAAAACATTAGACATTTATAAACCTATATCACATCAGATTTTGACTGGTGCGATATAGGTTTTTTTTGATGTGATGCAGTATCAAATTTTGACTGGTGCGGCAAGTACTCCCTCGGCCTGCGGTTATAGTAGTGGATTTTGTTTCAAGCTTTATTAGCTTATGCTTCAAACATGATGCTTCAAGCATGAGGCTTCAAACATTATTCTTCAAACATTACGCTTCAAACATTACGCTTCAAACATTATGCTTCAAACATTACGCTTCAAACATGAGGCTTCAAGCATTATTCTTCAAACATTACGCTTCAAACATTATGCTTCAAGCATTATTCTTCAAACATTACGCTTCGAACATGAGGCTTCAAGCATTATTCTTCAAACATTATGCTTCGAACATGAGGCCGCAAATATGAGGCTTCAAACATGAGGCTTGATTGATGGCTTTTTGTATTTGCCGAAAATTGCGCGGATGGCGCACATTGCAGAGGAAAAAGCAAACTGTAGATTGTATCCGCCAGTGTCTGCATCTACATCTAGTACTTCTCCAGCAAAGTATATGCCAGGGTGGGTGCGTGACTGCATAGCTTTCATATCTATATGTTCCAGACTTACACCTCCGCGTGTACACATAGCCTCACCAAATCCACCCTTGCCGCTTACCGAAAATGTATCTTCAGTAAACATCGCCGCTATTTTTTGCCACATTTTTTTCCCTATTTCAGCAGCCAAGGATGCTTCTATCATAGATGTCTCGAGGGCAGCTGCTGTGCGTGCAGCATGGCAATTCCTAGTTTGCGAAAGCCTTCTTTCAAGGCGTCTAAGCTGCAGCTTTATGAATCTGTCTGGTATGTCACAATTTAGATTTTTTAGTGCGTTATTTACAACTGACAGAACACGCGCTTTTGAACCAGATGATGCTTCGAGCAGTTTTCCGCACAACATGTCAGTGCTGATGCTTCCGTCTGAAATCCAATTTATGGTAATGCTGTCTCCTGTAAAGATGCCTCTGCTGCCGTCAAGGATGCATGGACCAGAAAGTGCATCATGCGTAAGGAGTATGGCACCAGTTTGAATGAGATGATCTTGTTTCCTTTTCTTTCCAGTAGATTTGACTGCTGATGCATCGTTTGAACTGCTTGGCGATAGGTCTTCTGATGACCTGCTTGGCGATAGGTCTTCTGATGAACTGCTTAGCGATAGATCTTCTGATGGTGTGATCTGCACCCTTGCTTTTGGAAAGGAAATTCCAGAAAGCTCAGTAAATGGATAATCTTGCACATATACCTTTACTAGCGCAGGCGAAAGACTAGAAGCTTCTATGCCAATGTCTTGGAGAGTTTTTGTGAGAGCACCATCTGAGCCTGTGGCGGGAATAGACGCACCGCCGGATGTTATGAGCAGGTTTTCCGTGTAGTAGTTGTGATTTCCGCATGTTATATGCCAAAATTCCCCGTCCCTGTGGATTCCAGTGCACTCTGAATTACATATAAGCTGTATGCCGGTGTGATTTATCTGCGCAAGCATAATGTCAAGAACATCGCGGGCTCTCATCGATTTTGGAAAAACCTTATCATCATCTCTGATCATCAGAGGAAGTCCCCATCTTTCAAATGTATTCATAACTTCAGAATTTGAATGTGCATAAAGCAATTTTCTTATCTTGCTGGCAGCGTCATTATAATGTGGTGGAAAATCTTTTACGGGACCAGCATGTGTGAGATTGCACTGCCCCGAACCAGTGATAAGCAGCTTTTTTCCAGGGGAACTCATTTTTTCCAGTATAATAATATCGGAAGCTTTTATACCTGTAATAACAGACGCATCTGTATGTGTGTCTGTTTTGTCCGCTGCTGCATCAGAGAGCTGATATGTCTCTATATCGCAGCATCTGTCTGCGTCCATAATATGACAGTTGTCTGCCTTCACATCGCGGCAAAAATTTGCGGCTGCAGCGCCGGCATAAAGTCCTGCAGCGCCGGCGCCGACAATAATTAATTTGTATTTCTTATCCTTCATATTCTTTCATTTGAACTTCTAATTCTTTAGACAGCCGATAGGTGTGACGAAACGAGTAGTTGCCATTAGAAACGAGTCACCTTATATCCCCATTGCTAAAGAAAGAGACTTTACGGCGACACTTGGTAATCATGTTAGCATGCATCTGTGGGAATGTCAAAATTTTTGTTCCACAATCATAATCCTTCCATGCTCTGCCCAACGACGATTACTCTTCTCTTTTTATGCCTGAAAATCCAACAATTGACGGAAATTTTTTTCATCGATTGAAGAAGTCTATGGCAATTAAAAAAGTAGAAAAGCGTTTATTCGTTCCATTTTGTGACGAAATTAGGATCCGCTATAATTCAGACTGATTTACAACCGAAAGGCATTATGCAAAACAATCATACTTGTTAAGAGAAATATTTGATATGTGATAAAATAAAACACATTGGCGATATGTGCTTAGGCGCAGCGGAACAATGGCAAGCTTCTGAACGCAGCGGAGCAATGACAAGCTCTTGAACGCAGCGGAGCAATTGCGAGCTCGTTTGAACGTGCAATAGCAATGACAGGCTTGATGGAACAGTAATCTGCCTATAGAGGCGGGAAGCATATGGTGCTGCTTTATACGAAGATATCATTGCATTTGAAGCGGAATTGCGGCTTAAGAGATATCTTGCAGTACTGGTGTGAATCAGGCATACTCATGACTGATCTATGGCAGCTGATTATTAAAAACAATAGACGATTGGTACGATTGGCACGATTGGCACGATTGGCACTATTGGTACGGTTGGTACGATTGGAACTATAGAATAAGAAATTATTGATAAACTGAAGGGAGCGAGAACAGAATGGCAAAAACTATTACAGTGGCACAAGCGGCGAAGCTTATAAATGATAATGATGTTGTGGTATTTGCAGCGGACGGCTTGGTGTCATGCCCGACTGAAATTATTGATGCTGTCGAGGAAAGATTTTTAAAGGAAGGTCATCCTTCAGGTCTCACGAGCCTGAGAGCTGCAGGAATGGGAAATTTTATCGACACAGCAGAGCACCACTGGTGTCACGAAGGCTTGCTCGCACGCACGATTTCTTCCTATCTAAGTGTCTGTCCAAAATTGGCAAAGCTAGTTGCTGACGAGAAAGTTCAAGGTTACATGTTTCCTCTCGGACCGATAATGCAGCTTTTTCAGGAAGTTGGAAGAGGCATGAAAGGTGTCATGACGAAAATAGGTCTTGGAACATTTATGGATGCGAGATTTGGTGGCGGAAAGCTAAATGAACTTACAAAGCGTGAGGGAGAAGATCTTGTAGAATATATTCCTGAATTTGATGGTGAAGAGTATCTCTACTATAAGTCTCCTGGCATGAATGTGGCACTGCTGAGGGGGACAACTGCAGACTCGCACGGAAATATAAGCTGTGAACATGAAGCTGTAGATCTGGAAATGCTTGCGGTTGCACAGGCTGTCAAGGCGAGCGGAGGTATTGTAATATGCCAAGTCGACGCACGCTCAAAGCTTCACGAGATGCATCCACGAATGGTAAAGGTTCCTGGAATATACATTGATTATATCGTTGAGGCAGAGCATCCTGAAACTACACCGCAAAATTTCGACAGGCGAAGAGATAAGAATTATAATCCAGCTTTTACGGGCGAGTCCCTTGCAGATCTCAATGCAGAAAATATTTCGCTTCCTCTTGATCATAAAAAGGTTATCGCACGCCGAGCAGCTATGGAACTAAAAAAGGGGGACAAGGCGAACTTCGGAATAGGCATGCCTACATTTGTTCCGTCAATTCTTGCGGAAGCAGGATATGGAGATGACATTACAATGATCTCTGAGACGGGCGTGATAGGCGGAATGCCAGGTGCGGGCAGAGACTTCGGATGCCACTGGAATCCGGAAGCATTTACGGATCACGGTGCTCATTTCGCATTTTTCGACGGCGGAAATCTTGATGTCGGCATTTTCGGACTCAGCGAATCAGATACGAATGGAAATATCAATGTAAGCCATCTCAACGGAAAGATTTCGGGAGTAGGCGGATTTACAGATATCTCAATGACCTCAAAGAAAGTAATCTTTATGGGCACATTTACAGCTGTAGGAATTGAAACAGAAATAGCTGACGGAACTATAAAGATAGTAAAAGAGGGCAAATTTAAAAAATTTATAAGGAAATGCAAAGAGATTGCTTTTGTGGCTGATGAATATTTGAAAAATCATGACAGCTTCTTATTCATCACGGAGCGCTGTGTGATCAGACGCACTAAAGAAGGTATGATTCTCGAAGAAATCGCTCCTGGAATAGACATACAGTCGCAGATTCTCGACCAATGTGAGCTTGACCTGATAATTCCTGAAGGTGGCCCGAAGCTTATGGACAGCAGCATTTTCTCCGACGAAGTATTTGATCCGTACAGGTAATTTTATGCAAGAGATTTTGTGTAAGAGATTTTGTGTAAAATATTTTGTGTAAGAGATTTTATGTAAGAGATTCTGCGAAAAAGATTCTTAGAAATAATTCTGCACAGAAAATTATTTTTTAAATTAAAAATCGCTCACCGCATCTGGCTATTGAATGA
>CAVJDC010000043.1:0-13863 GCA_963648085.1 Anaerovoracaceae bacterium | reverse complement strand
GTTGTAGTCATTCAAAATCATTCTTCTGTGGTAATCGTTTCAAATCATTCTTTTGTCGCAATCGTTCAAAATCATTCTTCTGTCGCAATCGTTTCAAATCATTCTTCTGTCGCAATCGTTCAAAATCATTCTTCTGTCGCGATAACTCCAAATCCTTCTGCAATTCCTTCGGCATCTGCCTCCGCCCAAAGCGTGATCAGATTTCCGTCTTTTATTTTTTCTCTGATTTCCGGCACAGTATGAAAGCCATGCTCAATAATATATCCCGGAACTCCTACATTAGAGGCCCCTCTCAACACGCCATAATAATCCTCATCTCTTTTATTTTTTCTGATGCAGACTGTTCCGGCTGTGTTTGTTGAATCATTGTAGGCATCCGTCCATACTTTCAGAGCGGAGCCATTCATATTTTCTTCGAAGGGACTGCCCGAACTCAAATTTTGTTCCTGGTACATTCTTGCAATATTCCTTCCTATAGCATTTCCCACTTTTAATGCAGTTTCACTTCCCATTGTCTCAACATTGGCCAGCAATATAGGTTTGTTGATCGAGATAGGCTGTTCACATGTCGGATATCCATTGGCATAATTCAGATTTGCATTTGTGTGAAGAGAGACAAATAAGTCCGCCCCCGCAGCCTTTTCTCCTCTAAGATGGAGATGAGATCTGTCCAGAGATTTGTCTGTTAGCCCGTCAATGGTGATGCTGCCGCTGTTTCTAGTCAAATAGGAATGTATTCCATATTTTTCTTCCAAAATCTGCTGCAATTTCTGTGCGATCAAAAGTGTTACATCCGCTTCACAGTAAGATGTCCCATCTTCAAAATAAAGTATATTAGAATTTATATAATGTCCTGGGTCTATGCAAATCGTAATTCCGCTGTCCTGTGGAGTTTCCTGCATTTTTTCTGTTGTCTCTGATTCATCTTTTTCTGTCTTAGCCTCATTGTTTGCTTTCTCTTTCATATCGTTTGCTTCCTTCTTCATATCCGACTCCACTGAGTCGTGAACAGATTCTGTCACAGAAGTATTCTCTTCAGTTCCAGACCTATTTTCCTTGCTCGAGCAACCGCCACAGGCTATCACAAATATCACAATCGTCAGAATAATCCAATTAATCTTTCTTATTTTTCTTTTCATTTCTGCAATCCTTTATCCACGCTCTTATGGATGCATTTTCCCTCCTTTTTTCATCTTTTTTAAGTATATCATTTTACTGACAGGAAAAGAATAATTATTAATTTCTTTTTTGGTTCTTCACGTTTTTCTCGGGAGATTTCCAAAATTTAGTTCTTCACTTTTTCTCGTGGATTTTCAAAAACTTGGTTCTTCACGTTTTTCTCGGGGATTTCCAGAAATTCCCTTCGGCATTTTCATGAAATTCTTAAGATAACCTTTTTATTGTGCTAAAGGCGAAAAAACATCGCCAGCAAGCCGCAAAGGCATACTAGCGATGTAATAAAAGGATGTAGTTTGAGTGAATTGACTATATTTTTGATTTACAAAGTTTTTGTTATTGTTTTGTTATCTTGTTGTATTTTACTATTTTTTAATTTAAAGCATTTTATTTTGCTAATGTTTGCCCAAGGTTCTCGCATTCTGCCTGAGCCGCTGCATCAGGGCTCTCTACGCATGTTACGCCATCGCATACCAGCATAGCACCCTTATCCTTGCAATCAGCCTCCCAATTGCGCATCCATTCGCCGTCTCCCCAGCCATAGGAACCAAAAAGGCCTATCTTTTTTCCGCTAAGCTTGCTGGCAAGTCCTGTGAACATTGGTTCAAATTCCGATTCTTCCAGCACCTCAGCGCCCATAGCAGGGCATCCAAAAGCAACTGCGTCAAAATTGTCCATATCGTCTGCAGAAAAGCCATCAGAAGTAAACATTTCAACATCAGCGCCTGCTGCTCTCACACCATCGGCTACCTTGTTTGCCATAGCCTCTGTATTTCCAGTGCCGCTCCAATAAACAACTGCTACTTTACTCATTCGTTCTCCTCCCTTATGTATTTTTTTATGTTGCACTGCAGCTGTAGACTTCTGGCTTTTCCATCCAGTACTCTATCGCTGCAGATAACATGCTCGTCGTTAGATTCTATTTTGAAATTTTTGTTTTATGCTGCGAAATATCTTCCGATGCCGATTTCTTTACATATTTCGCTGCGCATTCTTTTGCATTTTTTCGCCGTATTTTCATAGCATGCTGATTTTCCTGTTGCACCACATGCTGTGCTGGCTGTTTTTCTGCCTGTTGCACTGCATGCTATGCTGGCTGTTTTTCTGCCTGTTACACCTCATGCTGTGCTGACTGTTTTCTGCCTGTTACACCTCATGCTGTGCTGACTGTTTTCTGCCTGTTGCACTGCGGCTGTAAGCTCATAAATACTTATCCATCATCCTGCAGCCGCAGGCAACATGCCTGTTAAATTTCATTTTGAAGGTTTTGCTGTATGCTGCTCCATATGTCACGATGCCTATTTCGTCACATATTTTGATGCATAATTCATTGCATTTTGCGTTGCATTTCTAATGTACGTTACACTGCAACTGTAAGCTTCTGAACACTTCGTCCAGCGCTCCATAGCCGCATGTAAACTTCTCTGCATTTGTTATATTTTTGAAAGAGTTTTAATGCTTCACAGACATTGCTGTAGACCTTCCAGCAGCCATTACATTTGTAATTGCATCCCCCATTTTCTATAAAACCCTGTACGTCCTCAAGTGGATAATCAAGAAAAATGCCTATTTCATGTGGAAAATCATCCCCTTGACTCAAACGTATTATTAAGCGATCTAAGGCTGCATCTATATTGAAAGAAGTATATCCATACTCTCGCAGAAAGTCTGCTACAGTTGGATCTTCAAGTCTCCTTTGAATATATTTTTTGCGATAGACGTAGAGAAGAGCCCAGCCTGGTTTTTGCTTTAACGTAAGGATATTTACGCCTTTAGCGGCAAGCTCATGGTTCCAGTAAGCGATTTGTTCATCTAGTTCTTGTTTGTCCGCATAACGTACCCCCATCAGATTGGCTGACTTTAGCGTAGCCAATGTCGGTGAGCAATGCTGGATCAAATACTCGGCTATCATACTTTTTCTCCTTATCCTTGTAATCTTCCTGCAGACCGCACCGTTGGTTTCGCCTTAGACTGCCAGACCATGCATTCATTGTCGCCTGTAATCGCAATGTTTGATTTCGGTCCCTTGACAGGCCTAATCAAGCCATGGGTGAACTAACCGTCTCTGATCGAATATATCAGCCATTTCAAGCTGCCGCAAATCCTTTTGCAGACTCTCGTAAGTCCTTCAGTGACTCTCACAAGTCTTTCACGGACTCTCGTAAGTCTTTCGTCTGTCTTTCACGTTTCTCGCTAGTCTGTTGTTTTGTGGTTAGCTGCACCTAACCACAAGCTTTTAAAAGAAGGCTGTCTTTGTGACATCCTTTTCTCTTTCTGATGTCATTATAGCATGGGCTTATGTTAGTGTCAACTAACTTTTTTAAAAAATTATAAAATTTTACATGGCTTTTTCATACTCTTCGCAAAATCGTGATGTCTGACGTTTAAACTGTTGCTGTATTAGAAAATAAAATTTAAAAGTTCAACATTACCGGATCAAGCTTGGAATCCGGGTAAAGTCGGTGAAATAGCATGTCTTCCTGTATAAATCGCAAAAATGGCAGCACTTTTGCAAAATTATAGCCTAATTGCGAAATAATTACAGCACAATTATGCGCTGTCAAGCGGTGAAATTTTCGCCTGTCAAGCTCTGAAATTTTCGCCTGTCAATCTGTGAAATTTTCGTTTGTCAACCTGTGAAATTTTCGCCCGTCAAGCTCTGAAATTTTCGCCTGTCAATCTGTGAAATTTTCGTTTGTCAAGCGATGAAATTTTTGCTTTGACAAATGAATTTTATCGTGTTATTCTTTTTAGGTATCATGATGTGCGTGTATACAGTATATCCGTATGGCGTATCATGACAAAATCTAATATTTTTACGTTGATGCTTTCAGAAAAGAAATGCCAAGCTGGCTAATCACCGAAGGAGTAAAACTCTCAGGTATCCCGCAAGGGAGGATGACTGAAAGCGAAGTAGCTCTGGAGAATCTCTTAGGAGTGCCGAAGGTGCAAACGTCTCATCAGCAGAGGAAGGCTATATGTTGAATGGGGCGCTAATCTCTCAGGCAAAAGGACAGGGTATATGATTTCCTGCTTAACGGCAGGAGTTATTCGCATTGCTCTTATTTAAAGATTATATTTTAAAAAGATTATATTTTTGACATTTTGCGAATTTTCGAACCCTCCCCTTTTAATGTTACTCGGAAAGAAACTGTTCTGATTAATGTTTTCTTAATGTTTTCCTAAATGAAATTCCCCTAAAGCGACTGAAGTCAACTAATTAATGAGTAGCCACGGGTCAGATCTATAGTCTGTGTGATTGCAGCAGAATTTTTAAAGTATTGCATATCCCTGACAAGCACGCTTGATCAGTGCATATTGCTGCTAGTGATATTTTGCTTAGATATTTGACGCAAGCGAGACTTTGCTTGGATATTTGACGCAAGCGAGACTTTGCTTGGATATTTGACGCAATCGAGACTTTGCTTGGATATTTGACGCAATCGAGACTTTGCTTGGATATTTGATGCAAGTGAAATATTCTGCATTGACAGTTGCAATAGACTAAATTACATAGACTCGGGCGGAGGAGAAAAGAAAAATGCTCAAAATTGTACAGACTATCAACTTTTATCTGTCGGATTACGTTCTTGTATTCCTTTTGGTTGCCGTTGGACTCTGGTTTACTATAAAAACCAAATTTGTCCAGGTGCGCTGCTTTGGCGAGGGAATGAAGCGTACATTTGGCAACATCTCACTAAATGGAAAGAAACATGACAGCGGGATGAGCTCATTTCAGGCTCTTGCCACTGCTATCGCAGCTCAGGTAGGAACCGGAAACATAATCGGTGCATCTGGTGCAATCCTTACAGGCGGCCCCGGTGCGATCTTCTGGATGTGGATAATCGCTTTCTTTGGAATGGCTACTATCTACGCAGAAGCAATCCTCGCACAGAAGACAAGAAGGACTGGAAAAAATGGAGAGGTTCTCGGCGGACCGGTTTATTATATAACGACGGCATTTAAGGGAACTTTCGGCAAATTCCTTGCAGGCTTCTTCGCTGTTGCTATCACTCTTGCACTTGGTTTCTTCGGGACTATGGTTCAGTCAAACTCTATTGGCTCTACATTCAATACAGCTTTCGGAATTCCTAGCTGGATTATCGGAATCGTGCTGGTAGTGATTTGTGCGGTCATATTCCTTGGCGGCACACAGCGTCTCGCATCTGTTACTGAAAAGATTGTTCCGATCATGGCAGCACTCTTCATTCTTGGAGGAATTGTTCTTCTTATAATCAGATGGAGATATGTCCCTGCAACATTTGGCCTTATCTTCAAATATGCATTTAAACCGCAGGCAATCATCGGTGGTGGATTTGGTATCGCACTCAAGACTGCCATATCTCAGGGTGCAAAGCGCGGGCTTTTCTCAAATGAAGCCGGTATGGGTTCTACTCCACATGCACATGCTCAGGCAAATGTAAAGACTCCGCATGAGCAGGGAACTGTTGCGATGATCGGTGTATTTATCGATACATTTATTGTACTTACGCTAAATGCTCTGGTTATCATCAATACAATGTATGCCGGTGACGGTATTCTTTCTTCAGGTGAAATCCCTGATACGATTTCGAAAGCAAATCTCGCACAGAATGCATTTGGCTCAGTATTTGGAAGCCAGCTTGGAAGTGCATTTGTTGCGATCTGCCTATTCTTCTTCGCATTTTCAACGATACTCAGCTGGAATATGTTCGGTAAGATCAATTTCACTTACCTTTTCGGAGACAAGGCAGTAAAGATCTATGCTGTCATAGCGCTGATATTCGTATTCCTCGGAACACTCGCATCAAACGACCTTGTATGGGAGCTTTCTGATATGTTTAACCAGCTTATGGTTATTCCAAATGTCATCGCCCTCTTCGCACTCACCGGAATGGTAGTGTCTTCGGCAGTAAAGGACAAGAATTCAAAGAAGTAAGCGATTCGCTTTTTTCGAAAATATTTTTAAAAACAAAAAGCAGCAGGCGCCGCCTGCTGCTTTTTGTTAGCTTTTTATTATTTCAAATTCTCTTATATTTTGCAGATTTTGTCCAGAAAATATACTCCGGATTGCCAATGCCGCACTCAGGCTGATTGTGCCGCTTTAGATTGCCTATGCCGCACTCAGGCTGAGAGTGTAGCTTTAGATTGCCAATGCTGCATTAAGTGCATCTGTAGTTGCGATGCAGCCGTTGCCAGGTGCTTTTGCTGCTTCACCGATAACAGTGACTTCAGGAACATATTCCTTAACTGCTTCTTCAAGCGGATTGTAGCTTCTAGATCCCATTGCAAGGATGATATTGTCGAAGCCTCTAAGCTCGCCTTCTGTGCCATCTGCCAATGAATATGACACGCCATCTGTAAAGAATTCGCCAACCTTAGCGCCTGATCTAAGATCTACATTGTGCTTTTCGAAGTTTGCAAATAAGAATGGCTTATTTTCTGGAACTACGTCAGCTCCGATAGTATCCTTCATCTCGATTATGGCAACCTCGTGGCCTCTCTCTGCCAGGAATTCAGCAGCTTCACAGCCAACCATGCCGCCGCCTACAACCAGGGCACGCTTGCCAATCTGAGCCTTTCCATCAAGCATATCCTGAGCTGTGATATAGCCACATTCAGACAATCCCTTGATTGGAAGAATGAGTGGAGTAGAACCAGTTGCAAGTATTGCTGCATCTGCCTTGAATTCCTTAAGAAGCTCTGGTGTCACTTCCGTATTTGTCTGAATCTTTACGCCAGCAAGCTCACATTTCACGATCATATTGCGGATTGCTGCTGTCAGATCACCCTTTCCTGGCGGATAAGCTGCGATGCGGAAGTTTCCGCCCAGATTCTCTGTCTTCTCAAATAATGTCACATCATGTCCAAGAAGTGCTGCTGCATATGCTGCATATAGTCCTCCTGGACCGCCGCCTATTACTGCAACCTTCTTAGAAACCTCTGCAGGAACCATTTCGAGCTCACGACCTACACATGGATTTACCAGGCAGCGAATTGGCTCACCCTTAAACATGTTTGGCACGCAGCCAAGCAGACAGCCGATACATGGTGTCAGCTCCTGCAGACGACCTTCTGCTGCCTTATTTGGGAGCTCTGGATCTGCTATGCTCTGACGACCAAAGGCGATGATGTCTGCACGGCCTTCCTTTACAGCAAGCTCAGCATATTGCGGTTCAGTGAAACGACCAACTGCAATTACAGGAACGTTGACTGCCTTCTTGACTTCTGTAAAGAATGGTGCATTGAATCCACTATGAAGTACGCCAGGTGCCCACATGAATTCATCGTGAAGATGTACCGCACGGCTTACGTGAATTCCATCTACACCGCATTCTTCTTCCAGATAAGATGCTACAGCTGCAGCGTCCTGTGCTGACTGTCCGCCGTCTACGTCATCACTTCCGTTGATTCTGCAAAGAATTGGAAGAGTACCATTTGTCTTGCTGCGAATATTTTCAATAATAAGACGAGGAAGACGCATTCTATTTTCAAAGCATCCGCCAAATTCGTCAAGACGGTTGTTTGTTCTTGCTGATATGAATGTGCTTACCAGATATCCATGAGCACAATGTATCTCTACCATATCAATTCCTGCCTTTTGAGCGCGAGCTGCAGCATCTCCATAGCTTTCTACAAGCTGATAAATTTCTTCCTTAGAGATAGCTTCAGGAACCTCTCTTCCTAATGCTGCTGGAATCGGGCTGGCAGCCTGCAGCGGATATCCTGTCAGCTTTGAGTTGCCCTCTGGACCTGCGTGCTGAAGCTGAATTGATACCTTAGCACCATACTTGTGACATTCATCTGCTACCATCTTGAAGCTGTCTACTACGTCGTCTGAGAAAAGGCATGGCTTACGCGGACCACCCTTTGCCTTTTCATATACTACTGTAGATTCGATAGTAACAAGACCAAAACCACCCTTTGCTCTTGCACCATAATATGCCTTTGATCTCTCACTGAGAGAACCATCTGTATTCGCAAAGTTGTTGCCCATTGGCGGAACTGCAAAGCGGTTCTTAATCTGTACAGTACCAATCTTAATTGGTGAGAACATGTTTCTAAAATTCATATCAGATACCTCCTGGTATATAGCCATATTTTTAAAGATAATTCATTTCAACCGTCTAGCCTCTGGCTAAAAAATCTTCTTTCAACGTGGCGCCAGCATACTCTGCTGACGCCATTACAGGTCACACGACGCACTGATCAAACGAGCTTGTCAGTGCTCTTTCACGTGTGAAAACAAAGCATATTTGCTGTCTATATATCTCCTATGCGAAGAACTTTTCCAGTACTTCCTGAGTTGGCATCTCGTGACCAGTAAATAGCTTGAATGCTGCAGCTCCCTGCCACAGAAGCATTCCTATGCCGCCGATAGCTGCCTTACAGCCTGCTTCCTTCGCCTGCTGAATCATCAATGTTTCCTTTGGATTATAAACGGTATCTGCAACTACCAGATCCGAACGGAACACTGATGTATCAATGAGAGTCTGTCCATCTAATGGCTTCATTCCCACCTTAGTAGCATTAACCAATATATCTGCCTCTGCAATTGCAGCCTTGAGAGCTTCTGCATCTTCGAGCTTCGTGATTGAAGACTGACATTCAGGAACAGCCTTATGAAGTCTTTCAATAATTGCTTCGCCCTTTTCAAAGAATTCATCCTCACGGTTGAACATGGACAGCTTCGCACAACCATCTAATGCTGTCTGTGCAGCGATAGCAGTTGCAGCTCCGCCAGCACCCAGCAGCACGATTTTCTTTCCTTTTACTTCAATACCATGCTCGTGCAGATTGCGCACAAATCCGATACCGTCAGTGTTGTGACCGATCAGCTTTCCGTCTTCGATTACAACTGTGTTGCATGCGCCCACAAGCTTTGCTGCAGGTGAAATTTCATCCAGATATTTGCATACCTCTGCTTTGTCTGGCATAGTAATGTTGAATCCGCCCAGACCGAATGTACGGATTGCTTCTACAGCATCGCCCACCTTCTCTAGTGGAATATCAAATGCCAGGTAAGCATTGTCTAATCCGTTGCGAGCGAAGCTATAATTGTACATCGCAGGGGAACCAGAATGTCCTACTGGTGAGCCAATAAGTGCAAACAGCTTTGTATGTCCTGTAATTCTACCTTCCATTGTATATACCTCCGTATGATTACATGTTTGTATGTTTGTGTGTTTGTATGTTTGTGTGTTTGTGTGTTTGTGTGTTTGTGTGTTTGTATGTTTGATTGTATGTTTGTATGTTTGTGTAATTGGATATGTTTTATCGTATGTTTTTTTGTTGATTTGTTTTATTGTATGGTTATTTTTAATTGTATGGTTATTTTTTTATGTGTTATTAATACGCTTTATTGGCAATTTATTGATTGCGCCATTTATACGCTTTATTTATCGCAATATTTATGCGCTTTTTTTATCGCGATATTTATGCGCTTTATTTATGCGCTTTATTTATGCGCTTTATTTTTCCAGAACTTCCGGCCATGCTTCCCCAAGAACATTCTTAGCTCCTTCGAAATTGATCTTCGCAGCCTCTGCTACGCCATTTTCGAGGATTGCATCTGAGATTACCTCTACGCCAAATGCCTTTGGCTCTACGCCCTTGTCCTTGATCATTCTGACAAATGCTGCAGTATCTCCATAACCAGTTCCAGGTGCTAATCTGTCATGCATAGATTCGTCTCTTAAAATGCTCTTCGCATATGGTCTGTCATGTACATCATTAATCTGTACAGAAACAATCTTGTCTGCTGGAATTCCTTCTAATACAGACAATTCACAAGGCTGATTTGCACGAACCCAGTGCCATGTATCAAGAATCAGCTTCGCATTGTCGCATCCAGATTCATCTACTACTGCCCAAGCTTTTTTTACATCAGGAAGTCCGCTATAAGGCATTGGTTCTACGCCGATAGTGTACTCGCCTGCTCTCTGGCACAGTTCTCTAAGCTTCTGTGCTGTATGTTCTATGGAATAATTTTCCATCAATCCGCAATTGATATGATTTACTCCAAAGAGCTCGCACATATGGAAGCATATCTGTTCCTTATATTTCTGCTCATAAGAACGATTATCCTCTGCCCACTGCACGATATATTCTACTTCAGTAACCTGCATATCGTACTTAGCCAGAATCTCCATAATGTCCTTGTCATGTAAGCCCTCAGCTAATGCGTCCACATAAGTCTCTGCGCGAAGTCCGATTCCCTCAAATCCAGCCTCCTTCGCTGCCTTCACTCTCTCCTCAAATGTACATTGATCTCCTAGTGTCCATGAACTTACTGTAATAGGATATTTCTTAGACATAATAAGTCTCCTTCCATAAACTAAAAACTATTATTACGCTTCTAAAGCTACTGCTTCTAAAATAGCTTCTGCAATTTTGTCAATTCTCTTATGCGTAGTGTCGATGATCATATCGGCAGCCTTCTCATAGAATGGTCTTCTCTCTTCCATTAATTTTGCAATATATTCCACATTCATATTGCCATTTAAAAGAGGCCTTTCTCTGCTGTCCTTTACTCTGTCATAGATGACTTCAGGCGTTGCACTAAGACAAACTATGGTGCCGCTCTTTCTCATTTCCTCTACGTTTAATTCGTTCATCGCCACGCCGCCTCCGCAAGATACGATCTGTGGACCTGTTGTGCCAAATTCTCTCAAAAGGTTGGTCTCAAGTTCTCTAAAATACGGCTCTCCCTTTTGAGCGAAAATCTCCGCAATTGTCATATTTTCCCGTTCCGTGATGATCTGATCCATTTCCATCTTAGGCATGCCAGTCATATCTGCTAGCTGCAAAGAGACGGAGCTCTTGCCAGATCCCATGAAGCCAATCATGAAGATATTTTCTTTTAATACTTTCTTATCCATCGTTATAATCTCTATACCCTTCTGTTATTTTTGTATTTTCTGTACTACCGTCGCTTCTAGCAGCACTGCCATTTTCTGTATTACCGTCACTTCTGGCAGCACTGCCATTTTCTGTACTACCGTCGCTTCTAGCAGTACTTTTATTTCCGCTGATCACCTTATACGGATAGATTACACTTTTTTCACTCTGTTAGTGAAAGCAGCATCGCCGTGTACTGCTTTATGCCTCGATTTTCTCTGCGTCCTTGTCAAATCTCTTACTCAGAATGAATGCCAGGATGATTCCTATCAGCGTAACACACATGTTGAAGAGAACAACAAGTCTTGGTCCGTTTGTGCCGCCCACCTTAGTGAGAAGGCTGGCTACGTTAAGTACAGCATAATTAGCCACGCTAGAGGCTATCATTACGATAGAGGTAATTACTCCACGATTCTTTGGGAACATTTCATTTGCTACAGCTGTTACAATCTGAAGTACGCCGCCTGCTGCAAAGAATCCGATAAAGAATCCTGCTGCCAGACACATCCAAGGTGCCTGAATGAAATATACAGCTCCAAGTGTCAGGAATGCCATGCAAGGATAGATCAGAAGGATTCGGATTGGTTTTAAGCCTTTTGCCATCATTGCTGCATTGATGAATAATGCACAGACGATACCGACAGAGTATATGGACTGGATTTTGCTCGGATCAGCGAGACCATACAGACTTCCCAATTCCTGGTTGCAATTCATCCAGATCATAAATGTAGTGGATGATGTGAATCCAAGGCAAATCAGGATAATAGCTGATGGACTAAACTTCATCTTTTCTTTCTTAATTTCTTTGCCTTCAGCCTTTGCTGTATTCTCCATTGGTGGGAATGGCAGGAATGCCAGGAAAATTCCGTCAATAATGATGATAGCTGCTGTTGCTAAAAATATCGTATTGAATGGCAGATTCTTCATTGCTACAAAGCTGATAGCGAAAGGCAGCAGGAATTGTGCAATGGATACTGACAGCTTTGTAAACATGTTTGCGATGGTACCCTTTTCCTTGAAGATTTCCATGCATGATGGTGTGATACTTGTATCTAAGAAGGAATTTGCCATACCACTGACTACTGCCAATGCATATCCGAGATACATATTTGATGTAAATGTTACTGTCAGAAGGAAAATTGCATAAAGTGCACATCCGATCAATGCACTAAGTCTTCTTCCAAGCTTATCTGAAAGCGGACCTGCAATCGGGAATGCAACCAAGCGGCCCAGACCAATTGCAGCTATGACAGCTACTACACCTGCTACATCATAGGTTCCGTCTGCGAGAACTCCAGAGCCCCAGAGAGCCGCAAAATTTTGTTTGTATTGTCCCATGATTGTTGCTGCTATACCCAGCACAAAGTATGTAACGTAGAGCGCGAATGCAGTAGGATAATATCTTCTGCTGCTATTTGTGTTCGTTTCCATTTTCTTCTCCTATTTCTTTTCCTATTATCTCCTGTTGTTTCGAATTTTTCGAATTTTATCGAATCATTTCGAATCTTATCGAGTTATTTCAAATCATTTCGAATCTTCCGAATTTTTCGAATTTTTCGAATTTTTTTTAAATCCTACTTATATAAGTATTCTTCAATCTCGCTTACTGGCATATCGTCACCAGTATAAAGCTTTAATGCCGCTGCTCCTTGTCTTAGAAGCATTCCAAGACCGCTAAATGTCTTCTTGCATCCGCCTGCCTTCGCTTCACGAAGGAGCTTTGTCTCCCGTGGTGCGTAGACTACATCTGCTACTGCAAGATCCTCACGAAATACTGATGTGTCCTTAATAAGACTTACATCTTCTAAAGGTGCCATTCCTACACAGTTTGCATTGACAAGAATCTGGCTCTCGGCAATCTG
The DNA here is from genome assembly GCA_963648085.1 of Anaerovoracaceae bacterium. Lineage (GTDB taxonomy): Bacteria > Bacillota > Clostridia > Peptostreptococcales > Anaerovoracaceae > Alangreenwoodia. Next base: position 946 of record CAVJDC010000043.1, on the reverse strand, counting down.
CCTCTTAAGCTCTGCTTCGTCGTCTAAGTCGTAGATATTTACGATGCATTCTGGTACTGTCTCTCTGATGCGCTTCGCATGCTCCTCTAGTCTAGGCCAAAAGCGGTCCTTCTGATTAAAGATAGAAAGCTCCTTCGCACCCTCAAGTGCACATTGTGCTGACACTGCAGAGGATACGCCGCCTCCTCCTAGTATGGTGATTTTCTTACCTTCGACTCCAACTCCTCCAGATGCCAGATTGGCAGTAAAACCCATTCCATCAGTACAATATCCAATCAGCTTGCCATTATCATTTATAATAGTATTTACCGAATTGGTGACCTTTGCCGCTGGAGTAATTTCGTCCAGATATGGGATAACCGCTGTCTTAAGTGGCATCGTTACATTTGCGCCTCTCATACTGAATGTGCGTATTCCCTTCACGCCAGCCTCTACATTATCCTCTGGTACATCAAAGGCTATGTATGCACAGTCGCGTCCGAACTTCTCGAAGCAGTAGTTGTACATCTCTGGAGATTTGGAATGACCTACAGGACTTCCCAGCAGTCCTAGCAATTTTGTTTTGCCCGAAATTTCCATTGAATCTTCTCCTTATGCTCATGCTGCATGCTGCCTTGTTCTTGTGCTGCATGTAACTTCGTACTCATGCTGCCTTGTTCTTGTGCTGCATGTAACTTCGTACTCATGCTGCATGCTGCCTTGTTCTCGTGCTGCATGTAACTTCGTACTCATGCTGCATGCTGCCTTGTTCTCGTGCTGCATGTAACTTCGTACTCATGCTGCATGCTGCCTTGTTCTCGTGCTGCATGTAACTTCGTACTCATGCTGCATGCTGCCTTGTTCTCGTGCTGCATGTAACTTCGTACTCATGCTGCATGCTGCCTTGTTCTCGTGCTGCATGTAACTTCGTACTCATGCTGCATGCTGCCTTGTTCTCGTGCTGCAT
>CAVJDC010000042.1:0-14204 GCA_963648085.1 Anaerovoracaceae bacterium | reverse complement strand
AAATAGATCTGTACACGAAAAAAATTTAAAATTTTTTGCGCAAATGTTGTCAAGACAACTGTTGCTTCAAATGTTTATTTAGAACTTTACGAAAGCCGAAATAAAAATATAAACCATCTAGTTTCGCAACCACGGAGTGTACGAATTGTGTTATAATAAAAATGGTATGCTTGATAGATATGATGAGGGTTTAGGTCGTTTGTAAGAAGTATCTATCTGTGTGGCATTTGAATATATATTACAGAATATGTGGAACGGAGAATATATAATGGACAAATTAATAAAACCAGCAGGGCTAATTCTTTCGGCTGGATTTTCTTCTAGGATGAAGGATTTTAAACCTCTTATGAAAATCGACGGACTTACTCCGCTTGAAATCCTTATAAATAGCATGAAGATTGCTGGAATAGAGGATATTTTTGTGATTACCGGCTTTAGATCTGATGATATAAAGGCTTTTTTAGCGGATAAGGATGTAAATTGTATATATAATCCAGATTTTGAAAATGGTATGTTTTCATCTATCCAGACTGGAGTGCGTGCTGCATCAGCAAACCAAAATACATGCTTTCTCATGACACCTGTAGATGTCCCGCTGATCCCTCCTTATATCTTTAAGGCTGTATTAAATAGGGCTAAGGATAATCCGGATTGCTTCATCTGTCCTAGATTTGATGGAAAAAAGGGACATCCTCTTTATATTCCTGGTTCTATGACGGAAGAAATTCTCACAAGTAAGGGCGAGCAGGGCATGAAATCCATCACTTCAGCTCATCCTGACAAGATGATCCTCTTTGAAACACACTGTGAGAGTATAATTTATGATATGGATACTCAGGAAGCATATGCAAATATCATAAAATTTTATAATGAAAATAAATATCCGACGGAAGCACAATGCAGAAAGATGTACGAAAGATTCTGTACACCTGCACATATCATACGCCATTGCGAGGCTGTTACAAATACAGCAGTCTGCATGGCTGAGGAACTAAATAAAAAGGGATATGATCTAAATACCAAGCTGCTTTATTCAGCAGGGATGCTTCATGATGTGCTGAGACTGAAAAAGGATCATCCAGGCGAGGGTGCAAAGCTTGTGACTGATTATGGGTATATGGAGATTGCTGAGCCTATAAGAGTTCACATGAGTTATGTCACTCCGATTCCTGTGAAAAATATTACTGAGACTGACTTACTTTGTCTTGCTGATAAGCTCAGACAGGAAGACAAGCTTGTGAGTCTTGAGGAGAGGCTAAATCCTGTCATGGAAAGATGGGCAGGAAATCCAGAAGTCCTTGAGATAATCAAAGGAAAGATATCTGCGGCAAAAAGTCTGTTAGAAGAGATCGAGCATATTATTGGCAAGGATTTATATGAAGTTCTCAGTGAATATGACAAAAATTTCTTTGCAGAGCATGGAAATAGTGGTCCAAAGAGACGTCTTATTCTTGTAAGGCATGGCGAGACAAAAAGACACGATGAGAAGATTTTTATGGGGCAGTGCGATGTTCCTTTGAGCGATGAGGGCAGAGAGCAATGCATGATCGTGGGCTTAGAGCTTCGTCACTTTGATATAAATGTAAAAAATCTATATACAAGTGATCTCAAACGCGCGAGAGAAAGTTCTGAAATTATTGCTTCAAAGCTTGAATGTAAGCCAGAAATAGTTGAACTGCCAGAGTTTAGAGAAATGGCTCTTGGTGCATGGGATGGAAGATTTATGAGAGAAATCAAACAAGAAGCTCCCGACGAATATGAAGCTCGCGGAAAGGATCTCGTAAATTATAAAATTGATGAAAATGCAGAAAACTTCCATGATTTAAAAGAACGTGTCATAAAAAAGTTCAAGGAACTTATAGAAACTGTGGAGGGTGACTTGCTGATAGTTGCACATGCTGGTGTAAATAAAGTTATCGTGTGTGAACTTCTTGGAAAAGATATAGAGGATGTCCTCAAGGTAAATTTTGGAAGAGGAACATATCAGATATTTGAAATTCCTAACTAGCATCTGATTTGAAATATCAAAGTGAAGCGATATCAAAGTCTTTTATTTGAAATAACACTATACAGAAATTTTTAAGCGCTGCGGCTGCGAAGCGTTGGAGCTTTGAAGCAATGCAGCTGCGAAGAACTGAAGCTGCAAAACATAGCAACTCTGAAGTGTAGAAGCTGCGAAGCGTTGAAATTGCGAAGCGTTGGAGCTTTAAAGCAATGCAGCTGTGTAGAAATGAAGCTGCAAAACATGGCAACTCTGAAGTGTAGAAGCTGCGAAGCGTTGAAATTGTAAAGTGAAATTATGGTGAAGTAAAGAAATGGCGGCAAAAAGAAAGGGAATGACAGATGAATTATACTAAAGAGGTCGAAAAGCTTCTTATGCAGGTTGAAAAACCTGCTTCATATATTGGCGGAGAGTTTAATTCTTATGATAAGGACGAATCGAAAATGGCGCTAAACTATGGCTTCTGTTTTCCCGATCTTTATGAAATAGGAATGTCATATCTTGGACTTCAGATTATTTATCATGTGCTAAATGAACGTGATGATATATATTGTCAGAGATTTTTTGCACCAAAGTCAGATATGGAAAAGCTGATGCGCGAAAATGATATTCCGCTTTTTTCTGTTGAAAAGCAATCTGCTGCGATGGATATGGATGTGCTTGGTATTACGCTCCAGTATGAACTGTCATATACGAATATTCTCAATATGCTTGACCTTGCGGGGATTCCATTAAGACGCGAGGATAGAGATGACAGTTATCCTCTCATAGTTGCAGGCGGAAATTGCTCATTCAATCCAGAGCCTTTGGCTGATTTTATAGATGTATTTACGCCGGGCGATGGTGAAGATATGTTGATCAAGCTTGCAGATGTCATTATCGAATATAAGAATAATGGCAAATCTAAGGAAGAACTTTTATATGAGCTCGCTCACATGGATGGAGTCTATGTACCGGCATTTTATGAGCCTATTTATGATGAAAATGGCATCCTGATACGTTATGATACGACTTCGGATGATATACCTAAGACTATAGTAAAGAGCTTTACCATGGACATGGATGTGCTCTCATATCCTCTTAAGCCGATAGTGCCTTTTACTGAGGTTGTTCACGACAGATCAGTCATTGAGCTTTTTAGGGGATGCACAAGAGGATGCAGATTCTGCCAGGCGGGTATGCTGTGCAGACCTGTTAGGGAGAGAAGTCCCGAGCAGGTTGTCGATTATGCACGCAAGCAACTGGAAAATACTGGTTATGATGAAGTTTCTCTTCTTTCGCTTTCTACTAGTGACTATTCGAAAATAGAGCCTCTTGTAAGTGAACTTATGAAGATGTGCCGGATGCAAAATACAGGTTTGTCCCTGCCGTCTCTTAGACTTGATTCATTTTCGTATGACGTGCTTGACGAGATTCAGACTTTTAGAAAGACGGGGCTTACTTTTGCGCCAGAGGCGGGCACACAGCGCATGAGAAATATTATAAACAAGACTATTACAGAAGAGCAGATTTATTCTGCAGCAAGACAGGCTATCGAACTAGGCTACAACAGCATAAAGCTTTATTTTATGATAGGTCTCCCTGGTGAGACTGATGAAGATCTCGATGGGATATCTCAAATTGCAGCAAATATAAATGAAATCTACAGGACAATCACTGATCGCAAGAAAAGATTTAATATTACTGTAAGTGTATCAAATTTTGTTCCGAAACCGCATACACCATTTCAATGGGTTGCTCAGGATACTCCCGAGGAATTTGACAGAAAGCATCATTATCTTAGGGATAAATTCAGAGGTATGCGAGGTGTTTCATTCCAATATCATGGTACTGAGACAAGCTTTCTTGAGGCGGTGCTTGCTAGGGGTGACAGACGCCTGGGAAAAGTGATGCAGCGCGCATTTGAGCTTGGATGCAAATTTGATGGCTGGTCAGAATTTTTTGATTATGGAAAATGGATGCAGGCATTTGAGGATGTTGGCATAAAGCCCGAATTTTACTCACAAAGAGTACGCGAGCTTGACGAATGTCTCCCTTGGGATTTGATTGATTGTGGTGTGACAAAGGATTATATGAAAAAAGAGTATAATAAAGCTCTTAGTGAGATTCAGACACAGGATTGCCGAAAGGGATGCACAGGCTGCGGTATAAAACGCTTTGTAAAGTGTCCTGTGTACGAGCATGGCAAGAATTATTCATAGTCGAAAATTGTTCAAAATCAGGAATTGTTCATAATAACTTATGGAAAACAGAACGGGAATATAAAATGGGCAGATATCTGTTAAAATTTACCAAAGAAAAAAATCTAAAATATATATCGCATCTCGATCTTCTGAGGCTTTTTCAGAGGGCTTTTAAGAGAGGGGGCATAAGTCTCAGCTATTCTAAGGGATATAATCCTCATCCGAAGATGGGATTCGCTCAGCCGCTTTCACTTGGCACGGAAAGTTTCGGAGAATATCTCGAGTTTGAAACAGATGAGATGAAACCAGGTGAATATTATCGTGACATTATGTCAGAATGCATGCCTGACGGTATTTCAATCCTGTCATGCAATGACATGAGGGAGTCTGGCAAGACGTCGGCTGCGGCAGCTGTTGCATATGCATCATATGTGGTGAGAGGACATATCGAAGATAGTGCGATTGCTCTTCTTTCAGCAGGTCTTTCGGAATATATAAAGCAGGACGAGATCATCTGTCAAAAGATAAATAAAAAGAAAAAGCTTGTCGAAAATAATATCAGACCATTGATACTTTCATTCTCTGAGGTAAAATCTGATGAAGATGAGATAGTATTTTCCATGACTCTGAGAACTGGAAGCAATGGAAATCTAAATCCTGAGGTTCTCATGAAATCATTTTGTGAGTTTTGTAAGGTTGAGTATTTAAGGCATGAATGGGATTTTCTAAGACAGGAAATGTATTATCAAGAGGGTGAAAGAGGCATACTGACACCGCTTTCGGAGTTTAGAGGATAGAATTTATTATGACTGAAAAAATATACCAGACGCAGCCTTATCTAAAGGAGCTTGACACTGTTGTCACTTCAATTGAGGGATGCAAAATCATAACTGAAAAGACAATATTTGCACCAGATGCAGGTGGCCAGCCATGCGATCTTGGAACCATTAATGGTGTTGAGATTAAATATGTTCATGAGGAAAATGGAATTCTTTACCATGAGATTTCTAAGGACGATGCCACAAAGTTTGCAGCGGGTATGTCTGTTTCTATGTCGATAGATTGGGAAAGACGATTTGACCACATGCAGAATCATCTGGGTGAGCATATTTTATCAGGTTTATTTAAATCGGTTTATAATGCAGACAATAAAGGTTTTCATCTGGGTGATGATATAGCTCATTTTGATATAGCCCTCAAGACAATTTCACCTGATATGCTTGAGAATATCGAGAGGCTGGCAAATCAAGCAGTTTATGATGCAAAAAAAGTAACTGTCATACAGACTGCAAGTGCAGACGAGGCGAGGACTTATCCGCTTAGAAAAGAAATTGATATCGAGGGTGATATCCTTGTAGTAATGGTAGAAGACATCGACTGCTGTGCATGCTGCTGCCCGCATCCTTCAGACACTTCTCAGGTAGGTATCATCAAGATGATCTCAACTGAGAAATATAAAGGAATGACAAGGATATATTTCAAGTGCGGCAAGCGTGCACTCTATGATTATGAAAAGAAACATGATGTCATTTCGGTATTAAATAAGAAATATTCAGCTGATGAATTCACTCTTCTCGAAAAGGTGAAAATTGCTGACGGCAAGAATGAAGAGTTGAGAAAAGAATTAAATAAAATGAAAGACAAATTTGCTGACATGATGTGTGATTCTGTACTTGCAGAGGCGGAAAATCAGGGCAGCACTGCTGTAGTTCATGAATTTGAATATGAGACGCTAGATGATCTTAGAAGAATTGCAAAGAAAATCATAGCAAAGACAGATCTTCCTGTTTTGATTTCGTCACTTCACGAGAAGTGTGTATTTCTCACTCACAGCGGAAAAAGCAGCCTGAAATGCGGTGCTGTAGTAAAGGAATTTGCAGTAGGTGCAGGAGGCAAGGGCGGCGGAAGTGATACGCAGGCACAAGTAATTTTCAACAGTGAAGATACTATGAGAAACTTCATTCTTATCGCAAAGGCGTCTTGTAAATAAAAAAACAAGGGAATTTTATGCTGCACAGACTACACGGTGTTGGCGAGGGATTGACGCTATGATATGCAAAATAAAATGCTAGCCGTCAAATAAGCAATCGTACTTGCAGCGACAAAGTGCCAGGTGATAATCGTGCTTGTGCCGGAAAAATACCGTATAGTAATCGTGCTTGTGCCGGGAAAATACCGGATAGTAATCGTGCTTGTGCCGGAGAGGAGGTTATTTATGTCAGATAAAAATATAAAAGCTCTTGACTTTGATACGGTGAGCTTGTCCAAAGACGGCAGAAGGCTTGTCATCATTGATCAGACGCTGCTTCCAGGTGAGATGCGATTTATCGAGCTCTCACGCCAGCAGGATATAAGGGAAGCAATTTATAAGCTGAGAGTAAGGGGAGCACCTGCTATCGGTGTGGCTGCTGCTTTTGGAATCTATCTTGCAGCACTTGAAATCAGTGAGAATTTAGATGATTTTTCGCAGCGCAATGCGGATGGTGCAGACGAATCTTCGGACGGAAATTTATATGCATTTGCGAACAGTTCTGAAAGTGTTGAAGAAAAATTCTTTGAAAGACTTTCGGAGGCTAAGACATATCTGTGTGAGGCAAGGCCTACGGCTGTAAATCTCAAATGGGCACTCGAGCGTATGTATGCAAAAGCTGAGTCATGCAAGGGCAACGGAGTAAAGTCGATCGTAGACAGTATGAAGAATGAAGCTCTTGCTATAAGAGATGAGGATATAGATGTATGCCGAAGGATAGGTGAGAATGGACTGACTTTATTAAAGAAGAATCAAGGAATACTCACTCATTGCAATGCAGGACACCTTGCATGTGTGAGATATGGCACCGCCACAGCACCTATATATCTCGGTCATGAGCAGGGGTACAATTTTAAGGTATTTGCGGATGAGACAAGACCACTTCTGCAAGGAGCGAGACTTACTTCATTTGAGCTTGCAAAAGCAGGAGTTGACGTTACTCTCATATGTGACAATATGGCTTCAACAGTTATGAAAAAAGGCTGGATTGATGCAGTTATCACAGGCTGTGACAGAGTTGCTGCAAATGGTGACAGCGCAAACAAAATAGGCACATCGGCAGCTGCTATACTTGCAAAGCACTATGGCATTCCTTTTTATATTGCTGCTCCATCTTCTACTATAGATTTTGACACATTGACGGGTGATGATATTGTCATAGAAGAGCGAGATGGAGATGAGATAAAAAAGATGTGGTATGAAAGTCCCATGGCCATTGACGAGGTAAAGACCTTTAATCCGTCATTTGATGTTACAGATGCATCACTTATTACTGCAATTATCACAGAATATGGCATAATCAGACCACCATACACTGAATCTCTTGCAATACTCAGGGAAAAAATTAACAGAAAAAGATAAAAGGAAAATTGACAGGAAAAAATAAAAGTAAAAATTAACAGAAAAAATAAAAGGAAAAATTTAACAGGCAAAATAAGGGGTAAATTGGCAGACAAAAATGCTGCGGATTGGAGGACATGATGTCAGATATTTTAATGCTTCCAAATGATAATGAAGCAAAGAAGCAGATTATAGAGGTCGGGCGCAGGATGTATGACAAGGATTATTGTGCAGCAAATGACGGAAATATAAGCTGTAAGACGAAGGACGGATTCCTTTGGGTTACACCGTCAGGCGTCTCAAAAGGATTTATGACTGAGGATATTCTTGTAAAGACCGATCTGGACGGAAATATTATAGAAAATCCAGGAAATAGAAGGGTGTCTTCAGAACTAAAGCTTCACCTTAGTGTATATAAAAATAGAAAAGACGCCGGTGCAGTAGTTCACGCGCATCCGCCTGTTTCGACAGCCTTCGCATGTGCGAGAAAAGCTATGACAAGACCTGTTCTTTCAGAAGCAATTCTAAATCTTGGTGAAGTTCCATGTGCACCATTTGCAATTCCCGGAACTGACGAGCTTGCAGAATCGATAGTTCCTTATGTGAAGGATCATGTAGCAGTTCTTCTTGCCAATCATGGCGCAGTTACATGGGGCGAAACTATGATAAAAGCTTATTATAGACTCGAAACACTAGAATATTATGCCAAGATGCTTATTCAGTTAGGTGAGCTTCCGCAGCCACCAGTCGACTTTACTCCGAAGGAGGCGGCTAGTATAGCGGCTCTAAGAAAAGGATTTGGGATAAATATTAGCTGCGAATAAATGATAAGATATCATTTATTGTGAATATTCTTATGTGTAAATATATGCTGCAAGGCGCTGCATGAAGCAGCAATCAATATGGAAAATAAATGCAGTGCGAAACAGTGATTTCTACGAGGAAAAACTGAAAATAAGGGGGATTTTGTCATGGCGCTTAAGCCTATTACAGTCTCACAACTAAATACATATGCCGATAGAGTGCTCAGAACAGATCCGATTCTTGGAAATGTCTCAGTAAAGGGTGAAATATCAAATTTGAAGTTTCATAGCTCGGGTCATATCTACTTTTCGATGAAGGACGAATCTAGCAGACTAAATTGTTTCATGCCTGCTTCTTGTGCGTCGAAGCTTAGATACGAAATCGAAAATGGCATGGAAATCGTTTCTCATGGGTATGTAGCTGTCTACAAGGCTGGCGGATATTATTCTTTGAATGTACGTGATATCGAAATTTCTGGAGAGGGTAGTCTTGCAGCTGCTTTCAAGGCCATGTACAAGAAGCTCGAATCGGAGGGGATTTTTGACATACGAAGAAAGAAAAATATTCCTAAATTTCCTAAGAGCATCGCTGTTGTGACATCTCCTACGGGAGCAGCTGTAAGGGATATTCTTAAGATTATAAAATCAAAGAATAGTATAGTAAATGTGACAGTTTTCCCATGTCTTGTACAGGGTGCTAGTGCTGCTGCTGACATAGCTGCTACTATAGATATGATAAATGAAAAGTTCCCTGGCACGGATACCATTATTGCTGGAAGAGGTGGTGGCTCACAGGAAGATCTTTGGGCTTTCAATGAAGAGGTTGTTGCAAGAGCAATTTTTAGATCCAAAATTCCTATCATATCTGCGGTCGGTCATGAGACAGATTTTTCGATATCTGATTATGCAGCTGATATGAGAGCGGAGACTCCGACTGCAGCAGCGGCAGTGGCGGTTCCGGATACATTTGACATGATGGAGCGTGCAAAAGAATTTAAAAATTTGCTTTGGTCACGATTAAAAAAATCTGAAGAATATCATGAGAGACTGCTAGAAGCGAGGACTCCAGAATATTTTTTGAGCATACTTAAACAAAAGGCTGACAATGCGGAACACAGGATAAATCGTTTGAAGCTTCAGATGTCTGCAGGAATTGTCGAAAAAGTGATGAGAAAAGAATTTGAGACGATCACTTCGTGGACAAAGCTTGACAGAGGAGTAAAGGATGTAGTCAGACATCTCGAATACGAGCTCGAAAAAGCAAGCTTAAAAATCGAGGCAGGCAGCCCGCAGCACACATTTTCGAGAGGATATGCAGCAGTATTTATCGAAGGCAGTGATAGGATGATAAGATCTATAGATGAGGTCGAATCAGGGCAGACTGTAAATGTAATGCTTAAGGACGGCAGAATGAAATGTGAAGTCATAAGCTCTGAAAAAAATGAAGAATGATTGCAAAAATTGACAACATCCCAAATATGGATTTAAAGTATATCAGAGTACCGATAAGCACGCCTATGAAATTGCAGCCTAAAGCCAGAAATGGGACTAGACGCCTGAAATTGGAAATGGGATCCATCGGCTAAAGTCGGGGATGGAGCGCAGCCTAAAGCCAGAAATGGGACCAGTCGCCTGAAATTGGAATGGGATCCATCGGCTAAAGTCTGGAATGGAGCGCTGCCTAAAGCCAGAAATGGGACTAGACGCCTGAAATTGGAAATGGGATCCATCGGCTAAAGTCGGGGATGGAGCATGCTTGCAGAGGCGGGAAATATCTGTCAGAATATTATAGCAGGAGGAATAAAAGTCTGATGTCTGGAAAAAAAGAGCCAAAGGCTGAGAATTTGAAATTTGAGGAGGCTTTCGCACTTCTTAAGGCTGAAGCTGACAAGGTCAGCAGCGAGAATGTTTCTCTGGAGGATGCACTTGAGGGATACAAAAATGGGAAAAAATATTATGAAATTTGCAGAAAAAAACTGGATGAAGTAAAACAAACTATCCAGATTTACGATAAAGAGACAGATACTGTTGCAGAATTTAAGCACGAAGATTGAGAGGAGTAATTACAATATGTCAGCAGAAAAAAATACTTTTATCGTCAGATATGGCGAAATTGCACTCAAGGGTATGAATAAGCCTTATTTTGAACGTGTTCTTCTTGAAAGAATACGTCGAAATCTAAAAAAATATGACGATATAGAAGCTTACAGAAAGGACGGCCTTGTCTTTGTAAAATCTCCTAAGAGTTATGACAGTGATGAGATTATAAAGAATATATCAAAGGTCTTTGGTGTCGCTTCAGTGAGTCCTGCTGTAGAGTGTGAGCCTGATCTTGATATGATTTATGCGGCTGCAGGCGAGTATATGATGTCTATTATAGAAAGCAGAAATATAAAGACCTTTAAGGTTGAATCTAAGAGAGCAGACAAGACATTTCCTGTGGAATCTCCCGAAATTTCAAAGAGAGTCGGCGGCGCAGTTCTCAAGCATTGCAAGGTCCTAAAGGTTGATGTTCATGATCCTGATTGCGTACTTTATGTAAATGTGAGAAGAGATCATGCATATATATTTGCTGACAAGATGAGAGGATTTGGCGGACTTCCACTAGGAACAAACGGCAAGGGACTTATTCTTCTTTCAGGTGGAATTGACAGTCCAGTAGCTGCTTGGATGATGGCGAAAAGAGGCATGTTCATCGAAGCGGTTCATTTTCATTCCTATCCTTATACAAGTGAGAGGGCACAGGAGAAAGTATACGATCTTGCGAGGATTCTATCCGAGTATTGTGGTAAAATCAAGATCCATTGCATAAATCTTCTCGGAGTTCAGGAGGCTATAGGCGAATTTTGTCCTGAAGAAGAGATGACAATTCTATCAAGACGATTCATGATGATGATAGCGGAAAGAATTGCAAGAAGAAACAGCTGCGACATGCTTATTACTGGAGAAAATATCGGTCAGGTTGCAAGTCAGACTGCGCAAGGTCTGGTTGTTACTGATAATTCAGTAGACATTCCTGTGATGAGACCTCTTATAGCATTTGACAAGATAGACATTATGGAAATTGCAAAAAATATCGGCACGTATGAGACTTCCATCCAGCCATTTGAGGACTGCTGCACGGTATTCCTTCCAAAGCATCCAGTTACAAAGCCTAAGCTTTCTAAAATCCTCGAATCAGAATCTAAGCTCGACAAGGAAGCTCTTATCGAAGCTGCTCTCAAGACTCGTGAGACTGTCACAATCATGCCAGAGTAAAAAAATATAACTCACCGCTGAAAGTCGGGGATGAAACCGGCCTATAGAGGCGGGAAATATCTGGCAGTGTGTTGTGTCAGAGTAAAAATCATGATAGTGCGACAATCGCGCAAGACTAAATAATCATACTAGAGCATATGATTATATCAATGCAATAATTATGATATAGAAAAGAAAGTAAAAAGGGGTATATAAAATGTCGATGATAAAAGAGAATAAGTTTTTAATTGTTGTAGATATGCAAAATGATTTTATAACAGGCGCTTTAGGAACACCTGAAGCACGTGCGATTGTGCCTGCAGTTACAGAAAAGATCAAAACCTTTGACGGCACAATTATCTACACACAAGATACACATTCGGTAAAATATCTTGATACGCAGGAAGGAAGAAAGCTTCCCATAGAACATTGTATCCAGGGAACAGAAGGATGGCAGCTAGAAGCAGGTATAAAGGCATTAGCAGAGAAATCTGGAAGTCAGATTTTTATGAAGCCTAGCTTTGGCAGTCTTATAATGACTGCATATATGTCAAAGCTAAACTCAGAAAAGTTGATTGATTCTATAGAGATAGTGGGTTTATGCACAGATATATGCGTCCTTTCAACAGCTGCTTTATGTAAAGTTGCTTTTCCAGAGGTACCTATCATAATAGACTCATCATGCTGCGCCGGAGTTACTCCAGAAAGTCATGAGAATGCATTGAATGCTATGAAAGCCATTCAGATTGATATAATTTAGATAAATTATCTGTGCAATTATATATCTATTTGCGATACAGCTAGATGATGCGATACAACTGGAAGGTGCGATACAGCTAGATGATGCGATACAACTGGAAGGTGCGATACAGCCTGAAGGTGCGATGCAACTGGAAGGTGCGATACAGCTAGATGATGCGATACAACTGGAAGGTGCGATACAGCCTGAAGGTGCGATGCAACTGGAAGGTGCGATACAGCTAGATGATGCGATACAACTGGAAGGTGCGATACAGCCTGAAGGTGCGATGCAACTGGAAGGTGCGATACAGCTAGATGATGCGATACAACTGGAAGGTGCGATACAGCCTGAAGGTGCGATGCAACTGGAAGGTGCGATACAGCTAGATGATGCGATACAACTGGAAGGTGCGATACAGCCTGAAGGTGCGATGCAACTGGAAGGTGCGATACAGCTAGATGATGCGATACAACTGGAAGGTGCGATACAGCCTGAAGGTGCGATGCAACTGGAAGGTGCGATACAGCTAGATGATGCGATACAACTGGAAGGTGCGATACAGCCTGAAGGTGCGATGCAACTGGAAGGTGCGATACAGCTAGATGATGCGATACAACTGGAAGGTGCGATACAGCCTGAAGGTGCGATGCAACTGGAAGGTGCGATACAGCTAGATGATGCGATACAACTGGAAGGTGCGATACAGCCTGAAGGTGCAACACAGCTAGATGATGCGATGCAACTGGAAGGTGCAATACAGCCAGAAGGTGCTGTGATAATGTCTAGGCTGTGCAATATAACAAGACGATTTCGATATATGAATTAATTAGCCCGATATAAGTGGTGCAGAATTTGGTAAACATAGTATATTGATGTCAATTGAGTTATGAAAAATATAGTGATTGAGAAAATAAGGAGGAGGAATGCCAATGGTAAAAAAACGTCTTATGAACATATATTATCATGTCCGAGAAAAAGTAGTTGAATCTGCAAATAGTGTGCTGCCAATAGTTGCAGTAGTGCTGCTGTTGTCACTTACAATTTCACCACTGCCTACAGATTTGATGTTTAGCTTTCTTGTAGGAACATTATTTCTTTTTTTCGGAATGGGGCTTTTTTCGCTTGGTGCTGAATTATCTATGAATCCAATAGGAAGCAAAATAGGCACTTCACTCACATCCACGAAAAATATACCTCTCATACTTTTTGTCAGCTTCGTGCTTGGCTTTGCAGTGACGATTGCAGAGCCGGATTTACAGGTTTTAGCCGAAACTGTACCGCATATTTCAAATTATTTATTGCTTGTAGTTGTAGGTGTGGGAGTAGGTTTTTTCCTCTCCATTTGTATGCTGCGTATTTTAACAGGTGCCAGACTAAGATATATTCTCCTTATATGCTATGCAGTTATATTTGCACTAGCAGCTGTTACAGATGTTGATTTTCTAGGGATAGCATTTGATTCTGGCGGTGTCACGACGGGTCCTATGACAGTGCCATTTATACTTGCTTTTGGCGTAGGTGTAGCAAATATACGTAGTGACAAAAGTGCCGAGGCAGACAGCTTCGGACTAGTTGCGCTATGCTCGGTGGGACCTATTCTTTCTGTCTTGCTGCTAGGACTTTTCAACTCAGGAAAGGGCGACTCGGCGGGGATAACTGAAGCATTTTATTCAGACACTGCTAAGATTGGTATGGCATATTTTTCAGCTATACCGACATATATGAAGGAAGTAGCTCTTGCTCTTACGCCTATTATCATAATTTTCCTGCTTTTTCAGATTTTTTCATTGCGTCTTTCACGCAGAAGCTTCATAAAGATTTGTATCGGACTTTTGTATACATATGTCGGACTTGTACTATTTCTTAC
>CAVJDC010000041.1:12726-14574 GCA_963648085.1 Anaerovoracaceae bacterium | reverse complement strand
AAGCTCTAAGAGAGGGCAAGAAGTTTTTTGCAAGTGCGAAGCTTAAGAGCGTGCAAGAAGCGTTTGGAATCGAGAAAAAAAGTGTCGGATGCACAATGAGCACCAGAAGCACGTATAGTGTGCTTGAAATTCAAGTAAGATGCAATCGAGAGCACAAACTAAAATAAAATCAGTGATAGCTGTGATAATCAGTGATGGTGGATAATCAGTGATAGCTGTGGTAAAAGGAAGCAAATCTTTTATGTACACATTGAAGGTAAAAAAAGAAAAGCATAGATATGTCTTAGAGGAGCTCGTAAAAGAGTTTCTTAGGCCAGGCGAATACGAAGTGATTCTCGAGGCAAGTGAAGAGGAGTGCTCGGCGCAGTCAGGCGATCGAAAGATTGAAGTCGATTTGCCAGATGGTGGAAAGACTAAAGTCGATTTATCAGACAATCAAAAGATTGAAGCTGATTTGTCGAACGCTGGAAAGACAGAAGGCGACTTGTCAGACGATCGAAAGACTAAAGTCTACTTGTCAGCCGCTGAATCAAATGCAGCGGTCCAGAAGCACACAAAGAAAAGGCTAAGTGATGAGGAGCGCAGGATAGAAAATGAAGAGCGTGACTCAGAAAAGCGCCGTGTTTTTGATGAGCTGGCTGCACTTACGGGATATAGGCCGGAATGGGGAACTCTTACGGGAGTACGCCCTGCAAAGCTGTACAATGAAATGATAGCAAGTGGTCTTTCGGAAGATGAAACGAAGGATGTATTTAGAAATAGATATTATGTGAGTGAAGAGAAAATCGACCTGTTAGAAGAGACGTGCAGAAATCAGAGATTTATCACGTCTGTAGAAGCAGGAAATACAGTCGGGATATATATAGGAATCCCATTTTGCCCTACAAGATGTCTCTATTGTTCATTCGCTTCAAACCAAGCTTCAAGCGATGCCATAGCGCGTTATTTTGAAGCACTTCTCATAGAAGTGGCTGCAGTCGGCGACAGAATGAGACGGTTTGGCATTGCTCCTGAGAGTATTTATATTGGCGGCGGCACGCCTACTACCCTTAGTTCAGAGCAGATGAATCGATTGCTTGAGTGTGTTGAAGAATCATTTGATATGTCGCACGTTTTGGAATATTGCGTTGAGGCTGGAAGACCTGATACAATAGATAAAGATAAGCTTGACGTACTGCATAGGCACAATGTCGGAAGGGTCAGCATAAATCCTCAATCTATGAATGACAAGACATTGGACCTGATAGGCCGTTCACACAAGGTGGAGGATATTTATAACGCATTCGAGCTAGTGAAAAGCAGTGGTATTCCAGGTATAAATACGGATATAATAGCCGGGCTTCCTGGCGAAGATTACGATATGTTCATGAATACCTTAAAAAGGGTGATAGAGCTTGATCCCGACAATATCACAGTTCACACGCTTGCAGTCAAGCGCGCGTCGCGTCTTAAAGAGCAAAATGAAAATTACCATTATGAAAATGCCGATGGTGTAGGCAGAATGGTTAGTGACGCAAGAAAAATGCTGGCAAAAAATGGATATTTTCCGTATTATATGTACAGACAAAAGCATATGGCTGGAAATTATGAGAATGTTTCATATGCAAAGCCAGGCACGGAATCTATTTATAATATCCGCATAATGGACGAGCATCAAGGTATTATAGCACTTGGCGCAGGCGGAATCAGCAAGGCTTATTATCCGAATGAAAATAGACTTGAAAGGGTTCCAAATGTCACAAATTTTGAGGTATATATACAGAGAATCGATGAGATGATCGAACGAAAGGATGCAGCACTGTATGAGCCTTTCAAATAATTGAGCTTGCGGAGAAACTTCCCAAATAC
>CAVJDC010000041.1:0-12553 GCA_963648085.1 Anaerovoracaceae bacterium | reverse complement strand
AGCAATGATTTGCAAGATTTGAAATTATTACAGATTGGTATTACGATTAGATAACATATAGACGGAGGAGATGAAAATGCTTACGAAAGCACCGAAGGGGACGAAAGATATCCTGCCAGGTCAGTCGCGCAGATGGCAATATGTCGAAAATACATTTAGAGATGTCTGCCGCAGATATGGTATGGAGGAGATTCGCACACCGGTATTTGAACACACTGAGCTGTTTCAGCGCGGTGTAGGTGACACTACAGATATTGTTCAGAAGGAGATGTATACATTTGAAGACCATGCAGGAAGAAGCATATCGCTTAGACCTGAAGGCACGGCAGGTGTTGTACGTTCATATATAGAAAATAAGGTTTATGCTGACACTAAGCCAGCGAAGTTTTGTTATGTGATTCCATGCTTCAGATATGAAAAGCCACAGGCAGGCAGACTCAGAGAGTTTCACCAGCTGGGCATAGAAATCTTTGGCGCAGCAGATATGATGGCAGATACAGAAGTAATAGCTGTTGCAATGGACTTTTTCGAGACACTTGGTGTCGGAGAGCTGGAGCTTCGCATAAATAGCATAGGATGTCCAGAATGCAGAGCAAAATACAGAGAAGCACTGCAGGATTTTCTCCGACCAAATTATGATGAATTTTGCGATACATGCAAGACAAGATTTGAGCGCAACCCTATGAGAATCCTTGACTGCAAGAATCCTAAGTGCAACGAGCTTGCAAGTGGGGCTCCTGTCATGCTAGAGTATCTTTGCGACGACTGCAAGAAGGCATTTGATGACTTAAAGGACAATCTCACAGCCATCGGCATTGACTATGTAGTTGATACAGGTATCGTGAGGGGTCTTGATTATTATACGAAAACCGCATTTGAAATAGTTACAAATACTATAGGTGCACAGGGTACTGTTTGCGGAGGCGGCAGATATGATAATCTTGTAGAAGAGCTCGGCGGCCCTGCGACTCCTGGCGTAGGTTTTGGTCTGGGGATTGAGCGTCTATTGATCGTGATGGAAGCAACAGGTGCATACCTGCCAGAGATAGAAGAGACAGACATTTTTGTAGCGTTTATGGGAGATGAGGCAAGGCTGAAGGCACAGGCTCTCGTTCATGATCTCAGAAAGCAGGGTTTCAAGGCTATGCTTGATACGTGCTCGAGAAATATCAAGGGTCAGTTCAAATATGCCGATCGCCTTAGCTCGAGATATACAGTGGTTATAGGTGATGATGAGATCGCACAAAACAAGCTGACACTCAAGGATATGAAAACTTCTGAGCAGAAGCAGATCGCATTTGAAGAGCTTGTAGATGAGCTGAAAAGATAATGAAAATGGAACGTCTGCATAGCGAATGACGGCCAATGACAACGAAAGCTGGTTGTGAATGGTAAGTTTGCATAGCGAATGACAGCCAATGACAACGAAAGCTGGTTGTGAAGGGTAAGTCTGCATAGCGAATGACGGCCAATGACAACGAAAGCTGGTTGTGAATGGTAAGTTTGCATAGCGAATGACAGCCAATGACAACGAAAGCTGGTTGTGAAGGGTAAGTTTGCATAGCGAATAACAGCGAATAATAGCTGTGGAGTGCTAAGTCTGCTTATCAAAGGGCAGATATCAAGAGATTGACATATAAATATCGATGAATCGATAAATATACAAAAGAGAAAACGAGGCTTAAAATGAGAAATATCTGGAAAAGGACAGACATGTGCGGCGAGCTTAGAATGAGCAGCGTCGGTACAGAAGTAGTGCTTAATGGATGGGTAAGCAAAAAAAGAAATCTTGGAGGTTTGATTTTCTGCGACCTCAGAGACAGAAGCGGCATAGCTCAGATAGTATTTACAGACGAGATTCCTGAAGAGGTATTTAATGCTGCGGACAGTATCAAGAGTGAATATGTAATCGGTGTAAAGGGCAAGGTAATAGAAAGACAATCAAAAAATAAGGACTTGCCTACAGGTGATATAGAGGTTCTTGTAAGTGAATTTAAAATCTATTCCGAAGCAGATACTCCGCCTATTTACATCAAGGATGACGACAATGTAGACGAAAATTTGAGACTCAAGTATAGATATCTGGACCTCAGAAAATCAAAGATGCAGCACAATCTCAGGATGAGACATAAGGTTGCAATATGCACAAGAAATTTCTTCGATCAGGAAGGCTTTATCGAGGTAGAGACACCTACACTTGTAAAACCGACACCAGAAGGGGCAAGAGATTATCTTATACCTAGCAGAGTGAATCAAGGACAGTTTTATGCTCTTCCTCAATCACCACAGCTCTTTAAGCAGATTCTCATGGCGTCAGGCGTTGACAGATATTATCAAATTGCAAGATGCTACAGAGACGAGGACCTTAGAGCAGACAGACAGCCTGAATTCACACAGATAGACATGGAGCTTTCGTTTGTAGAGCCTGATGATATCATGGAGATTCAGGAAAGATTCATGAAGAAGCTTTTTAAGGAGGTCCTCGACAGAGACATCGAGATTCCATTTCCACGTATGCCTTACGATGAAGCTATGGCAAGATATGGAAGCGACAAGCCTGATACTAGATTTGGGTTTGAGCTTGTAGAGCTAGGTGATATCGTTGCGGACTGCGGTTTTAAGGTATTTACAGGCGCTCTCGAGAATGGTGGCCTTGTAGATGCGATAAATATCACAGGCGGTGCAGAAAAGTTCAGCAGAAAGGAAATTGACAAGCTTCAGGAAGCTATAAAGTCATATGGAGCAAAGGGTCTGGCGTGGATGAAAATAACAGCAGAAGGTGTCACTTCTCCTATCGCAAAATTCTTCGATGAGGAAAAGACGGATGCAATTCTTAAAAGAATGAAAGCATCAGAAGGTGACCTGCTTCTCTTTGTGGCTGACAGGAAGAAGGTAGTGTGGGACTCACTGGGATTTCTCAGAAGAGAAATTGCAGGAAGACTTGGAATGCTTGATGATTCACAATTCAATTTCCTGTGGGTTACAGATTTTCCATTATTCGAATATAATGAAGAGGATGGCAGATATTATGCAATGCACCATCCATTTACACATCCTAAGGCTGAAGACATCGACAAGCTTGAATCTGATCCAGGCAGCGTGAAAGCAGATGCTTATGATATCGTACTAAACGGTGTCGAAGTAGGCGGCGGCAGCATCAGGATTCATGAGAGAGAGCTTCAGAAGAGAATGTTTAAAGCACTTGGCCTTTCAGACGAGGAGGCAAATGAAAAATTCGGATTCCTGCTCGAGGCATTTAAGTATGGAGCACCACCTCATGGCGGCCTTGCATATGGTATGGATCGTCTCGTCATGCTTATGCTCGGCGAGTCAAGCATACGCGAAGTCATCGCATTCCCTAAGAATGCAAATGCTCAATGTCTCATGTCAGAGGCTCCGGGGGACATCTCCGAGGAGCAGCTTGAGGAGCTTGCAATAAAGGTAGTTCTGCCTGCTAAGGAAGAAAATTAGACAGAAGCATAAGTCACCGAGATGTGTGTTACAAAGATGCATAAGAGTGATGAACGTAAATGCATGAGCTCAAATGTATGAGTGCAAATGTATGAATGTAAATGCATGAGCGCGAATGTATGAATGTAAATGCATGAGTGCAAACGTATGAGTGCAAATGTATGAGTGCAAATGTGTGAATATACAGCACACGAAAAGATTCAGGTGGCATGCTGCAAAAATAATGTAACGATGCAGCAAGGCAGCAAGGCAGACGGCGCAAGATGACAAGATGATGCCGCAAGGCGGACGACGCAAGATGACAAGACGATGCAGCAAGGCGGACGGCGCAAGATGACAAGATGATGCAGCAAGGCAGCAAGGCGATAAGGCGGAAAATAAAATGAAAATCGGTATATTAGGCGGCAGCTTCAATCCCGTGCATTTCGGTCATCTCATACTTGCAGAAAATGTAAGAAATGAGGCTGGGCTAGACAAGGTGATTTTGATGCCTGCCAACACATCACCGTTTAAAATAGGCGAGGAAAGCGCCTCAAATGAAGACAGATTCAATATGGTGAAGCTGGCCGTTTCAGGAAATGACCATCTTGAAGCGTCTGACTTTGAATCTGCAAGCAAAAGAATATCGTATACGGTAGACACTATGAAAATGCTCAAGGAAATCTATCCTTTAGACGAGCTTTACTTTATACTCGGAGCTGATTCGGCATTTACGCTTGAAAGGTGGAAGGGCGCAGAGGAGCTCATCACAAAGTTTCCTATCAGAATCGGGGGGCGTCCCGGCTACAATGATAAAGAGCTTGAGAGATATGTGAGCGATCTAAGGAGAAGGTACAATGCCGATATTTGTGTAGTTGAGATTCCAAAAGCAGATGTCTCTTCAACTGAGATAAGGCAGCGCAGCCGCGAAGGCAGAAGCATAAAATATCTGACTCCAGACGCTGTGGCCGAGTATATCAAGAGCAGCAAGTTATACTAGGAGTGTTCAATATGGATAAAGAATTCCGCAAACAATTAGACAATTATATAAGAGTTAGACTGACAGAAAAGAGATACAGACATACAGAAGGCGTTGTATATACTGCTGTAAGGCTTGCACAGCGCTATGGTGCTGACACTGATAAGGCAGAGACTGCAGCTCTTTTCCACGACGCCTGCAAGAATCTCGACATAGAAGAGATGAATATGCTTGTGGAAATGTACGGGGTTGGAGATTATTATATCGACAAGCCGCAGCTCGCACATAGTAAGCTTGCAGCAGCAATTTTGAAGGAAGAATTTGGCGTAGAGGATGAGGATATCATAAATGCTGTAGCTTATCATACTACAGGAAGAGCAGGCATGAGCCTTCTCGAAAAGATAATCTTTGTGTCAGATGCGACAGAGCCAAACCGAACATATGAGGACGCAGAAAGGCTAAATGCTCTTGCGTTTGAGGATCTCGATGACGCATGCAGTCAGGTGCTCGAATGGACTATCCGCAAGGTCGGAGACGCAGGAAAGTTCATGGATGAAGACACTGTAAAGGCATATGAGTGGATAAATGAAATTCTCAAGGCAAGATCCATAGACGACAGCACTACATTTGCCATTTTTGCGGCACAGACTATAGATGACAAGAGAGGCTTTGATATAATAGTGCTTGACATCAGAGAGAAAGCAATGTTTGCGGATTATATCATAGTAGCAAGTGGCGGATCGGAAAGACAGATAAATGCGATTTGTGACGAGATAGACGAGCGGGCATTTAAAAATGGCAGAGAAGTAGATCATATAGAGGGGAAGAACGGCTCAGGCTGGATTCTTATGGATTTTGGAGATGTAATTATAAATATAATGACCGAACCTTTGAGAGAAAAGTACAACATTGAGAGAATCTGGTCGGACTGTGATCAGATAGAATGGGAGGCTTAAAAAAACATGGCAGAGAGATACGACTTTCAGTCGATCGAAAAAAAATGGCAGGAATATTGGGAAAAGAATGACGTATTCCACACAGAAGATGACGAAAGCAAAAAGAAATATTACGTACTCGAAATGTTCCCTTATCCATCGGGAAAGCTTCATATGGGTCACGTAAGAAATTATTCTATCGGCGACGTCACAGCACGTTATATGAGAATGAAGGGCTTCAATGTTCTTCATCCGATGGGATGGGATTCATTTGGTCTTCCTGCAGAAAATGCAGCGATAAAGAACGGCGTGCGCCCTGATGATTGGACCTGGTCAAATATCGCAGACATGAGAGAGCAGCTAAAGGCTCTTGGACTCAGCTATGATTGGGATAGAGAGCTTGCGACATGTCACAAGGATTATTACAGATGGATGCAATGGATCTTCATTCAATTTTACAAGAATGGACTTGCATATAAGAAGAAGAATGCAGTAAATTGGTGTCCTTCTTGCCAGACTGTTTTGGCAAACGAGCAGGTAGTAGACGGGAAGTGTGAACGCTGTAAGGCAATCGTTGGAAAAAAGGAACTTTCTCAGTGGTATCTTAAGATTACAGATTATGCTGACAGACTTCTCGCAGATCTCGACAAGCTTCCAGGATGGCCTGAGAAGGTTAAGCTTATGCAGAAGAACTGGATCGGAAAGAGCAATGGTGCAGAGGTTACATTCAAGATTGCTGACTCTGACAAGGATCTTATCGTCTATACTACACGTCCTGATACACTTTATGGTGCGACATTTATGGTACTTGCGCCAGAGCATCCTTATGTAAAGGAAATGGTTGCAGGCACAGATTATCAGGCTGCAGTAGACGAATTCATGGACAAACTTCAGCACTTAAGCGACATTGACAGAAATTCAACTACTCTCGAGAAGGAAGGATGCTTTATCGGCCAGTATGCAATAAATCCACTTAATGGCAAGAAGATTCCTATTTATATTGCCAATTATGTACTTATGGATTACGGCACAGGTGCTATTATGGCAGTACCTGCGCATGACGCTCGTGACTTTGATTTTGCAAAGAAGTATGGCATCGAGATAATTCCTGTAGTAGATCCAGGTGATCCTGCTATCGACATAAATAATCTTACAGAGGCTTTCGTGGCTCAGGGAAAGATGATAAATTCAGATATCCTTGACGGCATGGACAACAAAGAAGCTATCAAGAAGATTATCGAATATATGGAAGAAAAAGGCATCGGAAAGGGCACTACAAATTTCAGACTCAGGGACTGGCTGATTTCAAGACAGAGATATTGGGGAACCCCTATTCCTATGGTTTACTGTGAGGAATGCGGATGGGTACCTGAGAAGGAGGAAAATCTTCCAGTAATCCTTCCTGAAGACGTTGAATTTACAGGAAAAGGCGAATCACCGCTCACGACAAGCAAGGACTTCGTAGATACAGCATGTCCTGTATGCGGCAAGCCTGCTAAGCGTGAGATAGATACGATGGACACATTCCTTGATTCTTCATGGTATTATCTCAGATATACAGATGCAAGAAATGAAGAGGCGGCCTTTGACAGCAAGAAAGCAAATTATTGGATGAATGTTGACCAGTATATCGGGGGCGTAGAGCATGCGATACTCCATCTTCTTTATGCTAGATTTTTCACAAAGTTCTTACATGACATCGGCATGATCGATGCGGAAGAGCCTTTTGAAAATCTGCTCACTCAGGGCATGGTTCTAAAAGACGGCAGCAAGATGTCTAAGTCTGTAGGAAATATAGTAAGTCCGGCAGAAATCATCGAAAAATATGGTTCAGATACTGCAAGACTCTTTATCCTCTTTGCAGCACCGCCTGATAGAGATCTTGACTGGTCAGACACAGGTGTCGAAGGCAGCTTCAAGTTCCTGAACAGAGTATGGAGACTCGTTCTTGAGATCATTGAAAATTCTGAGGCAGGAGCAAAGACAGACGAAGAGCTGAGAGCAGAAGTCAAGAGTAAGGATGACAAGAGCCTATTCTTCGAGATGAACAAGACCATAAAGAGAATCACAGACAGTTTTGACGGCGGAAGATTTGGCTTCAATACAGCTATCAGTTCTATCATGGAGCTTGTAAATGAAATGTATCGCTACAAGCAGCAGGCAGAAGCTGTCGATTATACGCTTCTTAGAGGAGTTTCAGACAGACTGGTTCTTGTGCTTTCACCATTTGTCCCTCATATCGCAGAGGAGCTTTGGCAGAGACTTGGTCATGATAAAGCAATTTGTAAGGAAGCATGGCCAGCATTTGACCCTTCAGCACTTGTACTCGACACTGTCGAAATCGTAGTTCAGCTCAACGGAAAGGTGAGAATGAAGGCTGATGTGCCAGCAGATCTCACAAGAGAGGCACTTTCGGAAATGATGCTCGAAGACGATGCAGTAAAAGAGCTTGTCGCTGACAAGGAAATTGTCAAGGTTATTGCAGTTCCAGGAAAGCTTGTAAATATTGTAGTAAAGTAATATGACGCAAACTGTAGTCTTGCAAGAAACGAAATAGCCTTGCCAAAACGGAAACGCAATTGCGTAAATGAAGACGGATTTGCGAGAATAAATTTTAATGTAGAGTTCACATAAACCTTTCATAATTGGGCATAAGAACGGAATTTAAAAGACGATACGATTACTGGCAGATGAAAGGTAATGGATGAAATTATACGCTTTTTCAAATCTGAGTATGGCAGAACGGAAATATATTATCAGCGCGAGAATTAAGAATGAAAACGTATAATAACATATAATAACATTAGAGAAATGTATAGTGTGCCGTGAAACAGACGGGATGAAGAATAAAGCATCTAAGAGATGACTGAACGATATACGAGATACAGAGTCAAAATATGTGAAATTCTACTGTGGGATAACAATTATAGTTGGGCATTGATAATATTGCTTTAAAGTACAATATTGCTTTAAGGTATAATATTGCTTTAAAGTATAATATTGCTTTAAAGCATGTTCACTCGCAGAAAAAGCGAAATCAGCCTCTGAAGAGCTGATTTCGCGGTATCGATGCCTGACTAGATGATATATAGAATAGGACGGAAATTTTGAGAAATAGAAATATAAAGAAAAAGGGCGGCGTAAAGAACGATATGCCAGCCCTCAAAGTAATTCCACTCGGAGGACTAAACGAAATCGGAAAAAATATGACAGTCCTCGAGTATGGCAATGAGATGCTTATAATAGATTGTGGGATGACTTTCCCAAGTGACGAAATGCACGGGATTGATGTAGTAATCCCAGATATGTCATATGTAGTTGAAAATGCAGAAAAAATCAAGGGACTTGTGGTCACGCATGGTCACGAGGATCATATAGGAGGTATTCCTTATCTTCTTAAAAAGCTAGGAAATGTTCCTGTTTATGGAACGGCGCTGACGCTTGGTATTCTCAGAAACAAGCTGAAAGAGCATGGACTTCGTGCAAAAGAGAAGGTTATCAAGGCAGGAGACCATTTAGTAATGGGATCATTTAGAGTCGAGGTCCTGCGCATGACTCATTCTATAGCTGATTCGGTTGCATTTGCCATTACTACACCTGTAGGTGTGATTTTTCACACAGGTGACTTTAAGCTGGATTATACGCCTCTAAAGGGGGAACCTATCGATCTTCACAGATTTGCAGAAATTGGTAAGAAGGGTGTCCTTCTTCTTATGGCTGACAGTACAAATGCTCATAAGAAGGGTTATACACCTTCAGAGCAGACTGTCGTAGCAACGATGGATTCTATATTTCAGCCAGCAAAGGGCAGACTTATCGTAGCTACATTTGCTTCAAATGTAAATAGAATACAGCATATCATAGAGCTTGCTGTAAAATACAAGAGAAAGGTCGCAGTGTCGGGACGAAGCATGGTAAACATAGTAGCTATCGCTTCTGAGCTGGGATATCTCGACATACCGGACGGTACGCTTGTAGATATAAATCAGATAAGACGCCTGCCAGATGAGCAGATTGTAATAATTACTACAGGAAGTCAGGGTGAGCCTATGTCAGCTCTTACGCGAATGGCTTCTGGAGACCACAAGGCAGTTCAGCTGAAACCAAATGACACAGTTATACTGTCCTCAAGTCCTATCCCGGGCAATGAAAAGACTATATCAAATGTAGTAAATAATCTTCTGAAAAAAGGTATAGAAGTGATTTACTCTGGCATTGCAGATATTCATGTTTCGGGTCACCCATGTCAGGAAGAGCTGAAGCTGATTCATTGGCTTCTCAAGCCAAAATATTTCATGCCGGTTCATGGCGAGTATAAACATCTCGATGCGCATGCAAAGCTTGCAAAAGAGATAGGAATGCCGAAGGAAAATATATTTATTATGAACAACGGCTCTGTCCTCAGCCTCACTAGAAATAGTGCGAAGAAGGAGCACCAGGAGGTCGCAAGCGGCCAGGTTCTCGTGGACGGCTTAGGCGTAGGAGATGTAGGAAATATCGTCTTAAGAGACAGAAAGCTGCTGTCAGAAAGCGGTCTCGTAGTAATAGTAGCAGCATTCGACAGAGCTTCAAAGGAGCTTGCCTCACAGCCAGAGCTTATTTCGAGAGGCTTCGTTTACGTCAGAAAATCGGAAGAGCTTATATCCTCAGCAAGGGATGTGGCTCAGGAGGCTATTGAAAAATGTCTCGACAAGGGTGTGTACGAATGGGCGCCTATAAAGAATAATGTAAGGGACGAGCTTAGAAGCTTTATCTATGAGCAGACAAAGAGAAGTCCTATCATACTTCCTATATTTGTGGAGGTATAAAATTTAAACGTGACAGAGTACTGAATAAACTTACTTGATCAGTGTCCGCAATCATGAGAGTGCAGCTTCAAGACGGTCAAGGCGGAGGAAAATGCCCTGGGCTGGTATTAAGACGGTCAAGACGGAGGAAAATGCCAAGGAATGGGCTTCAAGACGGTCAAGGCGGAGGAAAGTATGAAGGATAGAGAAAAAGAAAACAGGCTCGCCCAAAGAATCGCAAAGGCGAAACGCAGGATGAGCGAAAAAAACATAGAGATGATGCTCATTTCAAAGGAAGAAAATAAAAATTATCTCTCGATGTTTTACTCGAGTGCATTTCATATAATTCTTACACATAGCAAGAACTATCTGCTTACAGATTTTAGATATATTGAAGCAGCAAGGGAGCTCGAGCCGCTGTATACTGTGGTGAAGCTTGAATCAGGATTTAACATATATGATTTTCTAAGGGAAAATGCTGCTGGTGCAGAGACCTTTGGAGTCGAGATGCAAAGCATTTCAATCGCACAGTTTGTAAAGATTGCTGATGCACTTGGTGCTAGAGCGGCAGAAATAGATGGAGGCGCTTACGGAGCAAGTTCGGCCAGAACTGTGAACGGATCAGGCGGTGGCAGCGGTGCGGCTGGAAATGCAGGCGGATCAGGCAGTGGCGAGAGTACAGCCGAAATCACAGGCGGATCAGGCGGTGGAGGCAGCTTACAAAGAAAAGAAGCTGTTATTGTAACTGCGGACGGAATTATCGAAGGATGCAGAATTATCAAAGAGGAATATGAGCTTGAACGTATAAAAAAGGCAGCTTCTATTGCTGATGCTGCATTTGAGTATATTCTCGGAGAAATAAGACCAGGCATAACTGAAAAGGAGATTGCGTGGCTTCTAGAAAAGAAAATGCGTGAATCTGGTGCGTCGGGACTTTCTTTTGAGACTATCTGTGCTGCGGGTGTCCATTCTTCGATGCCTCATGCACATCCTACAGATTCAGCAATCGAAAATGGTGACTTCGTTACGATGGATTTTGGATGCATTTATGATGGCTATTGTTCAGATATGACAAGGACTGTTGCAGTAGGAAGTGTCACGGACGAGCAGAGAAAGATATATGATATCGTTCTTAGGGCTCAAAAAGCGACATGCGAAATGATACGTCCTGGGATCACAGGCAGAGAGGCTGATGCATGTGCAAGAGATATTATAACAGAAGCAGGCTACGGGAAGTTTTTCGGTCACGGGCTTGGGCATGGTGTTGGGCTTGAAATCCATGAAGCACCGACGGCAAATCCTTCTGGAAATGAAATTTTCGAAAAAAATATGCTTATTACGATAGAGCCGGGAATATATCTGCCTGAAAAGTTCGGAGTTAGAATTGAGGACTTGTCCATAGTCTCCGAATCTGCTATAATTAATCTAGTTGCGTCAAAAAAGGAACTGATAATCCTTTGATTGATAAATATAAGTTATATGGAGGTTTTTAAATATGGTATATGCAAGTGATTTCAGAAAAGGCAAGACATTTGTTATGAATGGTCAGCCTCATGTTGTTCTTGATTTCCAGCATGTTAAGCCTGGTAAGGGTGCTGCTTTCGTAAGAACGAAGTATAGAAATATCCTCACAGGTGCTACAAGAGAAGAAGCGTTCAACCCAAATGACAAATTTGAAGACGCTACTATTATTACAAAGACTATGCAATATTCTTACAACGATGGTGAGCTCTATTATTTCATGGATCCAGAAACTTTTGATATGGTTCCTATGGCTCTTGAA
Organism: Anaerovoracaceae bacterium; assembly: GCA_963648085.1. GTDB lineage: Bacteria > Bacillota > Clostridia > Peptostreptococcales > Anaerovoracaceae > Alangreenwoodia. Next base: position 619 of record CAVJDC010000041.1, on the reverse strand, counting down.
CTCGTTGAGGATGCTGTAAAGTATATCAAGGAAAATGACGAAGCTACAGTAAAATTCTATGACGGAAACGCATTTAGCGTAGAAGCACCAAACTTCGTAAATCTTAAGATTATTGAAACTGAGCCAGGCGTAAAGGGCAACACAGCAACAAATGTCACTAAGGCTGCAGTTGTAGAAACAGGTGCTACTATTCAGGTTCCTATCTTCATCGAAGAAGGCGAAGTTATCCAGATTGACACAAGAACAGGTGAATATCTCGGAAGAGCGAAGAACTAGTCTGAAGAACGAAAAGTTTGACGGAAGAGCGAAGAACTAGTCTGAAGAACGAAAAGTTTGACGGAAGAACAAAGCTAGTCAAAAGAGCGAATACATAATAAAAACCCCCTTAAGCAGTATGGCCATGTGACCAAAACCGCTTGAGGGGGTTTTGTATATATATCAAACTGTATCTGCCGAATCGGATCCTTCAAATTTATCATCCGCAACTCGGCCATTTATAATTCAGCTATCTGCAGCTTAGCCATTTACAGCTGAGTCCTCGCAATCTAAGGCACAGACAACTAAGTCCTCGGTATCTAAGCCAGCGACAGCTGAGTCCTCGCCATCTAAGGCACCGACA
>CAVJDC010000040.1:0-14621 GCA_963648085.1 Anaerovoracaceae bacterium | reverse complement strand
AAGCTAGTCGGCGAGGTGCGTGAAAAGATGATTGTCGAGGTGAATGAAAAGAAATCGGCGAGGTGTGTGAAAAGATGTGTGATGATGTGCATGTAAAGATGCAATAATTGCGACATGTACGAAAAAATGCATGATACAATGCGGCATAAGCATTCTGATAGAAAAATGACAGAAAATCGGGAATTTTAGAATTTTTAATGCTGTCTTGTGTATTTTTTTAGATACAACTATTGTGGTTTTTATAACACGGCAAAAAAAAAGATTCGATAATCTTGCGGAAAATGCGGATAAAGTCAATATTATGCCTTAACTATTAATGCAGTTAAAAAAATAAGTGAAATTTTTACACGATGTATACAGGATACTTTTGACAAATAAATAACAAAAGATTATGGCATTATGCCTGCTTTGGGAAAATAATTATTGTCACAACTTGAACAGGCTGAAAAATTTTAAAATTTCTATGGAAAAAACTTTCGCAATTTGCTACAATCAAAATAACTTATTACTTAGGTCAATGCCTTCCCTCGGCTAAGTTGAGGGACATAAAAGGAGGTGACGTTATTGAGTTTAAGTGAAGAATTACAAGAAAAATTGCAGATTGAAAATCTTTTCAGTGTGAAATTGGGAAATTTCGAGTTGCCAGTATCTAAGGGCGTTGTCGTTTCTTGGGGCATCATACTGTTTCTTGTGATTCTCTCAATAATCCTGACGAGGAATCTCAAGGTCAAAAATCCAGGAAAGAGACAGGCATTTGTCGAGTTTTGTATAGAAAAGTTATATAACATTTTTTATAACATACTCGGCGAAAGAGGAAGGAAATATGTTCCATTCCTCATTACCATGATTCTTTATCTGGGTGTGGCAAACATCCTCGGCCTTTTCGGAATTCAACCACCGACAAAGGAATTAAATACCACAGCCGGCATGGCTCTGGTAAGTATCGTATACATACAGATTGTAGGTATACGTGAATTTGGTGTAAAAGGATGGCTGAAGTCATTTGCCCATCCTAGCCCGATTATGGTTCCGATGAACCTATTGGAACTGATCATCAAACCGTTATCACTTTGTATGCGACTTTTCGGAAACGTACTTGGCGCATACATCATCATGGAACTGATTATTTATGCTATTCCAGCGGTACTGCCTCTGGCTGCAAGTATGTATTTCGATATATTCGACGGATTACTTCAAGCATACGTATTCTGTTTCTTAACTACATTGTATATTCACGAAACTCTCTCCCTCGATGAGGAATAGCTTCTGTTATTCACTTGAAGAGGGATAGTATTTGCCTCGAGTTTTAAAGCGAGCAGCGCATGCCGCGAGTCAGAAGGGGAGTGTGCATTTGCCAGCAGCCTGAAGATGAGCAGCGCATGCCGCGAGTCAGAAAGGGAGTAGGCATTTGCCAGCAGCCTGAAGATGAGCAGCGCATGCCGCGAGCCAGAAGGGGAGTGGGCATTTGCCAGTACATTTCGCGATCTCGAAAAGGCAGAGAAAAATAGCTTTTGTGAATGCATATAATGTATATTTTAAAGAACTTATTTTTAAAATTATTATTTAAAATTATTTTGTTCCGCCACATGCGGAAAAGGAGGAAATTATGGGAATTATCGCTTTAGCAGCAGCAATCGCAGCTTTATCAGGTATCGGTGCAGCATTAGCTATAGGAAATGCAACAAAGGCAGCTGTTGAGTCTATTGCAAGACAGCCAGAAGCAAAGAGCTCTATTACAAGTGTACACCTTATCGGTTGCGCTCTTGCAGAAGCAATCGCTATTTATGGCCTTGTAATCGGTCTTGTAATCATCATTATGCTGGGCTAAGAATTGATCAGCAGAGTAAAAGTATTACACAGTTTGGAGGCTTTAAATGCTAACATTTAATTGGGGTATCTTCTGGACCGTGTTCAATCTCCTGCTGCTTTTTGTTTTGCTGAAAATATTTCTCTTCAAGCCTGTACTTGGCATTCTCGAAGAGAGAAAAAATCTGATTGATGGTCAGTTTGAGGACGCAGCAAATAGACAGAAGGAAGCTGACGATATGAAGGCTCAGTATGAAGCATCACTGAAAAATGCAAAAGAAGAATCTATGAAGATCATAAGTGATGCAAATACTAAAGCACAGGTTCAGTACGATAGTATGATAGAAAAAGCCAACGAGGACGCTGCTCTTATTGTTGAGCGTGCTGAAAAGAAGGCAGAATCCGACAGAGAGCTCGTTATGCGCGGAGCAAAGGCCGAACTGGCAGATACCGCTATTATCGCAGCCTCAAGAATTATCGGTTCAAATATAGACTCAGAGTCAAACAGAAAAATGCTTGATCAGTTCTTATCGGAAGAAGGGAAAACAGAATGACAAATATCCCCCTAAACTATGCAACAGTCTTATATGATATGAACATAGTTCCGGATGACCTGAATGCGGCGAGAGTTTTGCTGACTGAGTCGCCGGAGCTTGCGGATGCTCTAGTAAATCCGCTTATCAGTAAGTCTGAAAAGAAAAACGTTATTGAAAAGCTGTTTCCTGAATCCTTATGGAACTTCGTGAGTGTCATGAGTGAAAATGAAGCCGTACAAATGTCGGATGAAATTTTCGAGGTTTACGACCAGATAGTTCGTGAAAAAAATGACACAGTGAAGGCTGTATTCACATATGTTACTATGCCTGACGAAGCTCAGATTAAGGGCCTGAAGACAAAGCTTGCCCGCGAGAGCGGCTGCAGCAGAGTGGAACTCAGTCTTGTCGAGGATTCATCGCTCATAGGCGGATTCATCCTTACGGTTGGAGAAAAGGTTTATGACAGCAGTGTAAGAACTTCGATAGCAAAGATGAAGCGTCATTTTGCAGAGAGGTGAGAAGTTGAGTAACTTTAATTCACAGGAAATTATTTCTGTCCTGAAAAATGAGATAGAAAATTACGAAAACAAAGTGCAGGTAGAGGAAACTGGCAGCGTCATCAGCGTAGGTGATGGTATTGCAAATGTTTACGGCCTGCAGAATGTTATGTACGGCGAGCTTGTAGAATTTGAAAATGGCACGACGGGCATAGCACAGAATCTCGAAACGAAGGTTATCGGATGCGTACTTCTCGGATCTGATCACGGTATCGTCGAAGGTTCAAAGGTTACGCGCACCGGCCGTCAGGCAGGTGTAGCCGTAGGTGACAATATGATCGGACGTGTAGTCGATGCGCTTGGTAAGCCGATCGACGGACAAGGTCCAATCGAGACAGACGATTATAGACCTGTAGAGCATAAGGCTCCAGGCGTAATCACAAGAAAGGAAGTATCAGAGCCGCTTCAGACAGGTATCCTGGCTATCGACTCTATGTTCCCTATCGGAAGAGGTCAGCGTGAGCTTATCATAGGCGACCGTCAGACAGGTAAGACTGCTATAGCAATCGACACCATTATTAACCAAAAGGGTGAAGATGTTATCTGTATTTATGTTGCTATAGGCCAGAAGGCGTCTACAGTTGCCAAGACAGTAAGCACACTGAAAAAATATGGAGCTATGGACTACACTATCGTAGTAAACTCTCCGGCAAGTGAGCCTGCACCTCTCCAGTATCTTGCACCATATACAGGTGCAGCAATCGGTGAGCATTTTATGGATAAGGGAAAAGATGTACTTATCGTATATGACGACCTTTCCAAGCATGCTCAGGCTTACAGAGCAATGTCTTTGCTGCTTCACAGACCACCTGGACGTGAAGCATATCCAGGAGATGTATTCTATCTCCACTCAAGACTTCTTGAGCGTGCCTGCAGACGCGCACCAGAATTTGGCGGCGGGTCTATGACAGCTCTCCCTATTATTGAAACCTTGGCAGGAGATGTATCAGCATACATCCCTACAAATGTTATATCTATTACAGATGGTCAGATCTTCCTCGAGACAAGCCTGTTCTATTCGGGCGTACGTCCTGCGGTAAATGTCGGACTTTCTGTATCAAGAGTAGGCGGTAAGGCTCAGACGAAGATCATGAAGACTGTAGCGGGTTCTCTGAGAGTAGATCTTGCACAGTATCGTGAAATGGAAGTATTCACCCAGTTCAGTTCTGATCTGGATGACGCTACGAAGGAACTCCTTGCTCACGGCAAGGCTCTTATCGAGCTTCTGAAGCAGCCGTTATATAATCCTATGCCTCTATATAAGCAGGTTATCCTGCTTTGTGCGGCAAATGCCAAGCTGCTGATTGACATTCCTGTAAATGAAATTTCTTCATTCAAGGACGGTCTTGTCGGATATTTCGAGACAGCTCATTCTGATATTATTGCAGAGATTACAGAAAAGAAGGTTCTCAGCGACGAGCTGAAGGAAAAGATTCTGGAGGCTGCAAGAGAGTATAAGAGCAGGTGACATCATGGCAAACATGAGAGAAATCCGTACAAGGATTGACAGCGTAAAGGATACCATGAAGATTACAAATGCCATGTATCTGATTTCGTCGTCAAAGCTGCGGAAGGCGAGAAACAATCGAGATGCGGTATCGCCATATTTCGAGAGTCTGCAGTCTACAATCACAGATATTCTGCAGCGTTCTCCTGACCTCAGCGGTACTCTGTTTGATGCGTCTTCTATAAAAGGCAAGAGTGAAGATGACATTAAGCGCTGTTATATTATTATTACATCCGATAAAGGTCTCGCAGGCTCGTACAGCCACAATGTATTTAGACTTGCGGACGAATATATCGAAAAAGGCAGAGACAATACAATCTGCATGATAGGCTATATGGCCAAAAATTATTATGCAAAGAATCCTGCTGTGAAGATTGACCCAGAGTTTGTATATCCTGCCGCTGAACCGGCAGGCTACCGCGCAAGAAATATGGCGGAGCATGTGATAGACAAATTTGAGAGTCATGAGTATGACGAGGTTTATATCGTTTATACAAAGATGATAAATTCGATGGTGTTTGAGGCGAAGACTATGCAGCTTCTTCCACTTACACACAATATGTTTGGTCTGGATCCAGAAGCCGAAAATTTCGGCAAATCTCAAGAGGATGTGGACCCAGATGGCATCGAATTCTCAAAGGAATTTTTCTATCCATCGCCTGAGGAGGTTCTGAATCACATAGTTCCAAATTACGTAAAGGGTCTGATTTACGGCGCAATGGTCGAATCCTACGCATGTGAGCAGAATGCACGTATGACTGCTATGGACAGCGCAACCTCAAATGCAAGGGAAATGATAAGTGAACTATCACTTATGTATAATCGTGCCAGACAGGCTGCTATTACTCAGGAATTGACGGAGATCGTAAGCGGTGCTTCGTCACAGGAATAGCTGCAGGATTCAAGGAGGTATAGATGAACAAGGGAAAGATCACACAGGTCATTGGACCTGTTGTAGATGTTTTATTTGAAAAAGATTCTCTTCCCCTCATAAAAGAAGCACTTGTGGTTCAGCTTAATGGCGAGCCTCTCGTAATGGAGGTTGCGCAGCATATGGGAAATAGAGTGGTGCGCTGCATCGTTCTCGACTCAAGTGAAGGACTTTCAAAAGGTATGGAAGTCGAAGCCACAGGTGATTATATTAAGGTTCCAGTAGGCAAGTCTACACTTGGCCGTATGTTTAACGTAGTAGGTCAGGTAATCGATGGAGGCGAGCCTGTTGAGGGAGAAGAACAGTGGCCTATTCACAGGGATGCACCTTCATTTGCGGAACAGACACCTGCTGTCGAAATGCTCGAAACGGGCATCAAGGTTATAGATCTGCTCGCACCTTATGCAAAGGGTGGTAAGATCGGTCTGTTCGGAGGTGCTGGAGTAGGTAAGACTGTACTTATTCAGGAGCTTATTACAAATATCGCCACTGAGCATGGTGGTTATTCAATATTTACTGGTGTAGGCGAACGTACTCGTGAAGGTAATGACCTATGGAACGAAATGACAGAATCAGGTGTTATCGAAAAGACAGCACTTGTTTTCGGCCAGATGAACGAACCGCCTGGAGCTCGTATGCGTGTAGCTCAGACAGGACTTACACTCGCAGAATATTTCCGTGATGTACAGCATCAGGACGTACTTCTGTTTATCGACAATATTTTCCGTTTTGTACAGGCTGGCTCAGAAGTATCGGCTCTGCTCGGACGTATGCCATCAGCTGTAGGTTATCAGCCTACACTTGCAAATGAAGTAGGTGAGCTGCAGGAAAGAATCACTTCTACAAAGAATGGCTCTATCACTTCAGTTCAGGCTGTATACGTACCTGCAGATGACCTTACTGACCCTGCTCCTGCCACTACATTTACACATCTGGATGCAAAGACAGTACTTTCAAGAAAGATTGCCGAACAGGGTCTCTATCCTGCGGTAGATCCTCTCGATTCTACATCACGTATTCTGGAAGCTGAAGTAGTAGGTGAGGAACATTATGAAGTTGCACGCCGTGTACAGGAAGCTTTGCAGCGCTACAATGAGCTGCAGGATATCATTGCGATCCTCGGTATGGAAGAGCTTGATGAAGAAGACAAGGCTATCGTATATCGTGCACGTAAGATTCAGAAATTCCTGTCACAGCCATTCCATGTAGCAGAGAACTTTACGGGTATTGCAGGTCAGTACGTACCTGTTCAGGAAACTATCAAGGGCTTCAAGATGATTCTCGATGGCGAGCTTGATGACATTCCTGAAATTGCATTCTTCAATTGCGGTCCTATTGAAGATGTTCTCAAGAAGGCTGAAGCTATGAAGAACGCATAGTCATTCGTCTCGATACTCACACATGAGGTAAAGTATGAATACATTCAATCTGGAGATAGTAGCGACAGACAAGATCTTCTATTCCGGGCTTTGCGAATCACTTGTATTTCCTGGGATAGACGGTGAACATGGTATTATGGCTAAGCGTGAATCTATGGTAGCCGCCGTGAAAGCCGGTGAACTCCGCTATACAGTAAGCGGGCAGGTAAACAGAGCAGCTGTCGGAGACGGATTTATAGAAGTGCTTCCGGACAAAGTCGTTGTGATTTCTGACTTTGCCGAAAGACCTGAGGATATAGATGTCCTCAGAGCTCAGAGAGCAAAGGAAAGAGCAGAGGAGCGTATCCGCCTGAAGAGAAGTGAAATCGAGTATGTTCACAGTCAGGCAGCACTTTCTAGAGCTATGGCAAGACTTAAGGTTTCCGGCAAAAGTCTGACGAACAAAAAGTAAGATATTCGTAGGAAGTGGTGAAAAAGACTGCAAATGTTGAAAATAACTGCATACTTTAAAATGTAGCTATACGAAATAATGTCTTACAAATAAAAGAATTTGCGAAAAAATGCAGAACTGAAAAAGTTCTGCGTTTTTTTTATATTTGCATAAATGGTCTTTACAAAGCATAGTAGATGGGATATTATAGACGTGCAACAAAACACAAGATATAGTATCATGTACTTACATTAATACATACATTCTGTATGTTACAGAAATATTTCAGCGCATACATTACAAAAGAATTCTAGCGGTCATATTGAAAAATATTTCAGCGCGTGCATTACAAAAGAATTCTGGCAGTCATATTGGAAAATATTTCAGCGCGTGCATTACAAAAGAATTCTGGCAGTCACATTGAAAAGCGTTTCGACGTGCACGTCATGAAAAGTCTCAGTGCATGTTGTAGGAATGTCTTATTTTGAGATCTTGGCTCGGTGCGCGATTGTGACTGGGCGGCGGCTTGTGAGGTTGTGATGATGGATTGTGACTGAGCAGCTGTCAGATTTACAGTCTGTGGATTTTCGATCGCGCACAGTCAGCGGACATTTGCGATTGTGACTGAGCGGCGGCTTGTGAGCTTGTGATGATGGATTGTGACTGAGCAGCTGTCAGATTTACAGTCTGCGGATTTTCGATCGCGCACAGTCAGCGGACATTTGCGATTGTGACTGAGCGGCGGCTTGTGAGCTTGTGATGATGGATTGTGACTGAGCAGTGACTTTGCTGCACGCGATTTTGAAGTCAGGATAGGGCAGTGACAGCGATATCGGATGTTTGTGCTTAGGAATAAAGTTTAGGTATAAGGTAAAAAGATAAAAGGTATAAGGTAATTGCTATGATAAAGAATATTATAAAGAGAGACGGCAGAACGGTTTCATATGATGAATCAAAGATTGCAAGTGCCATATATGCGGCGGCTCAGGTACTTGGCGGCAGAGACCGCAGCACTGCGGAGAGTCTGGCATCTAAGGTTACTGACTATATAGAGAATGAACTATCTATTGCAACGCCTACAGTGGAGCAGGTCCAGGATGCGGTTGAAAAGGTGTTGATAGAAAATGGCCATGCTCAGACAGCAAAGGAATATATCCTTTATCGTGCAGAGCGTACACGTGTGAGAAATATGAACACAAAGCTCATGAAAATTTATGAGGATCTCACATTCCGTGATGCAGCAGAAAATGATATCAAGCGTGAGAATGCAAATATTGATGGCGATACAGCAATGGGCACCATGCTGAAGTATGGTTCGGAAGGTGCAAAGCAGTTTTATGAGCTTTATGTTCTGGATCCAAAGCATGCGGAAGCTCATATTTCTGGTGATATCCACATTCATGATCTCGACTTTTTGACACTCACTACCACATGCTGTCAGATTGACCTTACAAAGCTCTTTACAAACGGATTTTCGACAGGCCACGGATTCATCAGAGAGCCTAAGCACATTCAGACATATACATCACTTGCATGTATTGCTATTCAGAGCAATCAGAACGACCAGCACGGCGGTCAGAGTATTCCTGATTTTGATTATGCTATGGCTCCAGGCGTAAGAAAGACATATGCCGCTCTTTACGAGCAGAATCTTGCAAAGATTATAAATTTCATAGGCGATGCAGAAAATGGTGAAGAAGTCGCAAAGGAAATCATAGGTCGTATAAAAGAAGAAAAGGGACTTTCACCAGCGCTTGCCGATGATTTGGCTGATGCGGAAAATGATGAAAATTCTTATATGGCATGTGAGAAAAATATCTTGACAGAAAAATATTCTGCTGATGATGCAAAAAGGATGCAGAGATATGCAAAGAAATATGCTGATAAGGAAGTGAGAAGAGCTACTTATCAGGCTATGGAGGCACTTGTACACAATCTGAATACTATGCACTCGAGAGCTGGTGCACAGATTCCATTCTCTTCTATTAACTATGGAACAGACACTTCTGCTGAGGGCAGACTTGTCATGGAATGTGTACTTAAGGCTACAGATGCGGGTCTTGGCGGAGGCGAGACGCCTATATTTCCGATTCACATTTTCAAGGTAAAGGAAGGTGTGAATTATAATAAAGAAGATCCAAATTATGATTTGTTTAAGCTGGCGTGCAAGGTATCAGCAAAGAGACTCTTTCCAAACTTCTCATTCCTAGACGCACCATTCAATGCTCAGTATTACGACCCTGACGACCACAATACTGAAGTCGCATATATGGGCTGCAGAACGAGAGTAGTGGCAAACAACTATGATCCTAGTCGTGAAATCACTGCCGGAAGAGGAAATCTAAGTTTTACTTCTATAAACCTTCCTCGTATTGCTATCAAGGCAAAGGGAGATGTAGATTTCTTCTTTGAAGAGCTTGATCGTAAGATTTCACTTGTGATCGACCAGCTTCTTGACAGATTCCGCATTCAGAGTGCCAAGAAGGTAAAGAATTTCCCATTCCTCATGGGACAGGGTATATGGTTGGATTCTGATAAGCTCAGTCCTGATGATACAGTGGGCGAGGTCCTTAAGCATGGTACACTGACTATTGGCTTTATCGGACTTGCAGAATGCCTGAAGGCTCTTATAGGAGCACATCATGGCGAATCTGAGGCAGCACAGAATCTTGGTCTAAATATTGTGGGATATATGAGAAAGAAAGCAGACGAAGCAAGCAAGAGGACAGGACTCAATATCACTGTCATAGCTACACCTGCTGAAGGACTTTCAGGCAGATTTGTAAAGATAGACCGCGAAAAGTATGGAAAAATCGAGGGCGTTACAGACCGCGATTATTATACAAATTCATTCCATATTCCTGTATATTACAATATTAGCGCTTATGACAAGATCAGGCTTGAGGCTCCTTACCATGCACTTACAAACGGAGGCCACATCTCATATATTGAGCTTGACGGCGATCCCCTCAAGAACCTTGACGCTTTCGAGTCTGTCGTAAGATGGATGAAAGAGATGGGAATAGGATATGGTTCCATAAATCATCCAGTAGACAGAGATCCTGTATGTGGATACACAGGCATCATCGACAATGAATGTCCTCATTGCCATAGAACAGAGGATGATGGAAAGGGCAAATTCGAAAGAATTAGGAGAATTACAGGTTATCTCGTAGGCACTATAGACAGATTCAACAACGCAAAGCGTGCAGAGGTTGAGGATAGAGTAAAGCATTCTGTCATGAGGACAAGTGTGAATGCACAGTAAAAAATAGATACAGCTGCAAGAGAAGGACTCCACATAAAAAGAAGGATTTCGCAGAAAAAGCCGAACCTCACAATAAAAAGTAAAATTCGCAGCAAAGGTCTTTCATGGCAAAAGACAGATTTTGCAATATCAGTAATATCAAGGACTTGGAGCTAAATTCCAGGTCCTTTTTGTATTGTGGCTTAAGTATAATAAACCAACAGTTCAATTGATGGTTGTAATCGAGGATTCATTTATTACGAATAATGTGCAGTACTATAAAGTGGAGTTTTTAAACAACCAAAATAAGGCAGGGTTCTAAACAGCTAAAATGGGGCTGAGTTCAAAACAGCTAAGGCAGCTTAAGCTGTATTATTGTGCCAAAAACATTGTAAAATTACAGCAGAACCTGATTAAAAGGACTTTGCTCACTTGACAACAAACATATGGCTATTGTAAAATAAGAATGTTAATCAGGTATTCAAAATCCATGCAGCTAAAGCAAAATAAAGCAATCGATCGAAGCAAAATAAAGCGACCGATCGAAGCAAAACAAAGCAATCGATCGAAGCGAAATAAAGCAATCGATCAAAGCGAAATAAAGCGACCGATCGAAGCAAAATAAAGCGATTGATTAAAGAAAAACAAAGCGACGCATGTGTCTTTGACATGACATATGACAGACGATTTTGACGTTATTCGTATTTTGCCAGACGGAAGTTGGTCACTGCTCGGATTGTTTGGAATGATTGCTATTTTTTTGGGCGGTGGGACGCTTGAAAAGATTGGGTATGCATGAGAATTTTAAAAGGAGGATAATATATGTGAAGATGCGTGTAAAGAATCCTCTTAGCGGGTATAACATGCAGTACAGGTTGCGGAGAATGTCGGACCTCGTGTCAGTCTGCATGCAAGACTTCACGCACAGTAGTAAACCAGAAGTGCGAAAATGTTGATAAAAATGAGTATGAAATTTACTTCCGGAAAAAGTGCGCAGCGACGGGCATGATTCTGGAATATCGAATGTTTGCCCGAAGAGTTCGCTGTCTAGAGGCATGCTGATGTCAGTCATAATTGACAGACATAGCTATGTTTTTAGGGATGGCCAATTGTGTCGGGCTGTTTCGTGTTTGTTTTTATACTTAAGGGATGAATGGGAGTTTGGCAGGACACGAATCTTCTGCAGACTCTGCAAATTTAGGGCTTGTCAGAGGCGCAGAGTTTCTGAGAGTTCTAGAAAATTAGGACTTGTCGGAGGCGCAGAGTTTCTGAGAGTTCTAGAAAATGAGGGCTTGTCAGAGGCGCAGAGTTTCTGAGAGTTCTAGAAAATTAGGACTTGTCGGAGGCGCAGAGTTTCTGAGAGTTCTAGAAAATGAGGGCTTGTCAGAGGCGCAGAGTTTCTGAGAGTTCTAGAAAATTAGGACTTGTCGGAGGCGCAGAGTTTCTGAGAGTTCTAGAAAATGAGGGCTTGTCAGAGGCGCAGAGTTTCTGAGAGTTCTAGAAAATTAGGACTTGTCGGAGGCGCAGAGTTTCTGAGAGTTCTAGAAAATGAGGACTTACCAGAGGTGATGAGCTTCTGAATAGTCATAAAATCGTTGGGCTCGCTTGCGAGCTGAAAATTAGAGGGTGGGGTTCGCAATGGCATACAGGCGATCCTTGCTGAGAGAAAAAGGAGTTATGATGAAAAAACTGAACAAGGTTCTGGCTGTTGTCATCATTCTTGTACTTATTGCAGGATGGTTCGTCACTATTTTTGGTGTCGGTGACAAAGTCGGCTCAATAGGCGATTACATTAAACTGGGTCTCGACCTTCAGGGCGGTGTATATGTTGTAATGGAAGCACAAACTGATGCTACAGGTTCTGAGCTTAAGACTCTTATGACGCAGACACAGGCAGTCATTGAAAAGAGAGTAAATGAAATGGGTCTCACAAATCCTATCATTTCTATAGAAGGCGAAAACCGCATAAGAGTTGAGCTGCCTGGTGCTGAAGATGCTGAAGAAGCTATCGAACAGATCGGTAAGACTGCTCAGCTGCAGTTCATGCTCGCTGATGGCACTGTTGCAGTTGACGGCGGAAATGTAAAGGATGCAGGAACTTCTCAGAATCAGCAGGGCGCAGGTTACGTAGTTACACTTGAATTTGATTCAGATGGTGCAACTGCATTTGAAGAAGCTACTCAGAAGATTGTAAATGGCGAAGTTACTGCAAGCGAAGACACAGGCCTTCAGGCATCACAGATGGCTATCGTACTTGACAATGAAATCATCTCGGCTCCAAATGTATCTACAGTAATCAGTGGCGGAAATGCTCAGATCGAAGGCGACTTCACTCAGGAAGAAGCTGCAGATCTTGCTGCACTCATCAGAGGCGGCGCACTTCCTGTAGGTCTCGAAGAGGTACAGACAAGTATCGTAGGTCCTTCACTTGGTATGGATTCACTTGATGAGAGTGTACTCGCAGCAATTATAGGTGCAATTCTTGTAATAATCCTCATGATAAGCGTATACAGACTCGAAGGCGTTGCTTCTAGTATTGCACTCACACTTTACTGCTTGATATTTATATGGGTTATCGTTCTCTTCGGTACAGTTCTTACACTGCCAGGCATCGCAGGTATGATTCTGTCAGTCGGCATGGCGGTTGACGCAAACGTAATCATCTTCGCGAGAGTGGAAGAAGAATATCGTAAGGGAAAGACTATCAGAGTTGCAGCAGAACAGGGATATAAGAGAGCTATCGGAACTATCTGGGATTCACAGCTTACTACACTTATCGCGGCACTCGCACTTTACGAATTCGGTTCAGGTGACGTAAGAGGCTTCTCTCTCACGCTTATGATCGGTATCGTGATCAGCTTGTTCACTGCTACAGTTATTTCAAATATCTTTGTTAAGATCCTTGCAGGAAGCAGAATTTTCGGAAAACCAAAGTTCTTTGGAATCAAGGAAAAAGCAATAGCAAGTACTGCAGTAAAGGAGGCATAAATCACGATGGCAAAAATTAGAAATTTTGATTTTCTGGCTCACAGAAAAGTATATTACATCATCTGCCTCGCACTTATTATCGTTATGATAGGCGGAGGACTTATCCGCGGATACAATACAGGCATTGACTTTAAGGGTGGCACAATCGCAGAAATCGACACTAAGAAAGAGGTTGCTATTTCGGACGTTGACAAGGTTCTCTCTGATTGTGATATCGACGGAAATGTCACTCACGCAGGTGAAAAAAATGACCATATAATTATCAAGACTACAAACTCTCTTGAAAATGAGACAAGAGAGAAGCTGGTAGATGCTCTCACAGAGAAGTTCTCGCTCGATGATGATGCGGTAGTTTCAGTAGAAAATATCGGTCCTACAGTTGGTGACTTACTCAAAAAAGGTGCAGCAAAGGCTGTAGCTATTGCTGTTATCCTGATGCTCATCTATGTAGCGATCAGATTCCAGTGGAAGTATGGCGTGGCTGCTATCATAGCACTTGCAAATACATTATTGATTCTTTTCGGATTCTACGGAATTTTCGGGATCGAAATCAACAGTCCATTTATCGCTGCAATGCTCACGATTCTTGGTTATGGTATCAATGACACGATCGTAATCTTTGACAGAGTAAGAGAAAATGTAGGAAACTCCAGCAAAAAGAGTGTTTCTGGTATCGCTCCGCTCGTAAATCAGGCCATTCATCAAACTGTATTCCGTTCAGTTATGACTTCGCTGACTACGCTGCTCGTTATGATTCCTATGCTCATCATTTGCGGATCTACTATCAGAAGCTTTATATTGCCGCTTCTTGTTGGTGTAATTGCAAGTACGCTGTCTTCAATCTTCGTTGCTACTTCAGTATGGTACGATATCAACAAGCTAACAGACCGTGATTCTTACGGGAAAAAGACTAAGAAGGCTGCAAAGAAGCAGACAGCATAAGCGCAGCATCCTCGCAGTGTGCAGAACGGAAATGCTTCGGAATTTATTGCTGCAGGGATATCATGTATGATTAAGATGCGGTCATAAGAAAATTCTTATGACCGCATTTAAAGCTACTTGAGATAGAGCTTTTCCCAGTCGCACAAAGACAAAAAGTCGACAATGCCAAGTGATAGGGCAAAGACGGAAAATCCAAATAAAAAAATATAAAATCTATAAAATAAACAAAGAAAAAGTAAAGAGCGGAAAACAAAGAAAAAACAAAGACCAGAAAACAAAGAAAAAGCAAAGACCGGAA
>CAVJDC010000039.1:6010-14748 GCA_963648085.1 Anaerovoracaceae bacterium | reverse complement strand
GTATAGCTGCGATCAATATGTATAGCTGCGATCAATATGTATAGCTGCGATCAATGTGTATAGCTGCGATCAAATATATCATACGTCATGAGGCGTCTTTTTTTGGCAATTTTATCCGCAGAAGAGCACAGACAAGTTTGTTTATGCAAGTTTCTGCTGAAAACTGGGATTGAGGCTTGTCACCGAAAGTTGCAAATAAACCGACGGCGAAAGGCTGATCTGAAAACCATTGCTGACAATTAGAAATGAAGATCACAACTGAAAGCATGGAATGAAGCCAAACACAGGAAGTCGAGATTGAAAGCCGACGCCTTTAGAAGCGGAAAAATATCTGGCACTACGTTATGTTTAGCACAGGAGATAAATAATATGATTATTATTATATGTATAGATGATTCAATGGGCATGCTTTTTAATAATAGACGTCTTAGCAGAGATTCGAGGCTAATTAAATGGGTCTCGGATTTTGCAGAAGGCAATATTTTATATATTCAGAAATATTCGTTGGAATTATTTGAAGAATCAAGTACAGTGAGTATAATAAAAAATCCATATGAACTGAGAGAAAGCATCTCATCTACAGATTTCGTAGGCAACAATATGCGATTTGACACGAAATTTGATGATAATATTGACAGAAGTATCGGCAATGGTATCAGCACAGATGCGGTCAAAGATGCTGGCAAGAATATTAGCACGGATGCGGTCAAAGATGCTGGCAAGAATATTAGCACGGATGCGGTCAATAGCATTTTTTGCGGCAGTTTAAGAGAACAAAAAATATTTTTTGATGAGCAAATTGATCCGGCCGATTTTTTATGTAAGGGCGACGAGCTGATTGTCTGCCATTGGAATAGAGCCTATCCGTCAGATTTAAAGTGCTCCTTAAATGTAAAGGACTTCCATGTAGAATTATTAGATGAGTTTGAGGGTTCATCTCACAAAAAAATTACCATTGAGCGCTGGACTATGGAGCACTGAAATATTGAACGCTGGACTATGGAGCACTGAAATATTAAGTGACAGACTATAAAACGTTGAAGTATTGATTGCCAGACTATAGAAAAATAGAAGTATTGATTGCCATACTATAGAAAATAGAAGTATTGATTGCCAGACTATAGAAAAAAGAAGTAATGGGCGTCAGACTATAGAAAAAAGAAGTAATGAGCGTCAGACTATAGACTAGCGAGATATTGGACGACGAAAAAAGCGAAGCCGACATATAGACATATACATTCATGGCATTTTGTGTTTGCATGTGATATACTTTTCTAAGTCATAGTTTTCTGAGGCAGGGTCTGAATTTACGTCATATGTTTATAGATTCATGGGCAATTGAATAGCATTTGCTGTCATTTTGCAACTTATAAATATATCCGGATATGACGATTATCGTCTCTGTGTGGGTTTTGAAAGGAGGGTTCGCTTAAAAGGGCGAATGACATTACTGATGAGCATAAAGAATTTTAGATTTAAGGCTGCTGCTGTGACGCTCAGTCTGTGTATGAGTATTTCGGCAGCTGCCGGAGGTATCAGCACATATGCTGCGGACAGTGAAAAGGATTATGGGGTTTTGCTTTCTTGGACAGATGACGAGTCTACGACGCAAACCTTCAACTGGACTGATGAAGCTTCGGCTGAGGAATATGTTCAGATTGTAAGCTATGAGGAGTATGGAAAGAACGGTTTTGCAAATTCAAAGCAGTTTAAGGCAGAATGTTCTGATATAAGTATAGAAAAAACAGGCGATTTTTGGCAATTTGAGGCTACGGCTGAAGGCTTAAGTCCCGGCACGGAATATTATTATCGTGTGGGCAAGGAAGGTGCGTGGGGTAAGGAAGCTGCATTTACTACAGATAATCCAGATTCAAATGAAGCCTGCTTTGCATACTTAGGTGACCTTCAGATAAATTCAGACATGAAAACTGAGTTTGCTGCATGGCAAAAGCTAACTGAAAAGATGAAAAAAGAAAATCCTGATCTTGGCATGGCAGTCATGGGAGGCGACATAGTTCAGAGTGGAATTTCATCAGAACAGTTCAGCGAATTCAGAAAGGTAGCATCACCTGTTTTTTCAGGAGTTCAGCTTTTCTCGACTGTCGGAAATCATGAAAGCAACTACCCGAGTGGAAAGCCAGAAATGTTTACCGACTTCTTTGCATTTCCACAAAATGGTCCTGAGGGATTTAAGGAAGAATTTTATTCATATGACTATGCAAATTGCCATATTATGGTAGTAAATTCATGGGTATACAGCGGTGAGCAGAAGCTAACTGATTCTGATTATGAAAGAATCAAGACATGGATGAAGAAGGATCTTGCTTCTTCTGACGCAGATTGGCAGATAGTAGTGACGCACAATCCTGTATATATGGTTCACAATGACTCGACATCAATAGCGATAAAGAGTGCCTGGGAGCAGATTTTCCTAGATTATGGAGTTGATCTTGTATTTGAGGGTCATCAGCATGTATATTCGCGCAGTTATCCATTAACTAAGGGTAAGACTGATTATGAAAATGGCATTACTTATATAATGGGCGTTTCAGGCATGAAAGCTTATGATTCGGGAGATGAGACATTTGCAGAAAAGTCTATTTATAATACACCAAATTATGAAATCGTTCGTTCGACTGCCGATTCTCTTACAGTTCAGTGCTTCGATGCTGAGGGAAATGAGCTCGATATCTGCAGCGTGAACAAACGTCCATGTACAGGCTCACTTTATACATTTGACGATGTCTCTGCAGATGCTTGGTATAAGAGTGCGGTTGATTATGTTGGAAATTTTGGTCTGTTTAATGGCACGTCAGAAAATACATTTTCACCGGATGGAAATATGACGAGAGCTATGTTTTCCGTAGTCCTTCACCGTTATGCCGATACACCGACGGCGGCATTTACAGGACGATTTTCAGATGTCCCTTCACAGACATGGTATACTGATGCAGTTGAGTGGGCTTCTGCAAATTCTATAGTAAATGGCATGGGTGATGGAAAATTTAGTCCGACAAAGATGATTACACTTGAACAGATGGTCACGATTCTTTACCGTTATTCAGGAGCAGAAAAGACATTTATAGGCGGACAGCTTCCTACACAGTATGGCACAGTATCTGCATGGGCTGAGCCAGCAATGACATGGGCAGCTTCTGCAGGTTTATTTAACGGAATTGGCGGTACGCTTCAGGCAGGCTCTCCGGCATCAAGAGCACAGGTCGCTGCTATGATGATGAATTTCAACAAGTTATAGATGCAAGCTTTGCAAGATTCATTAAGCCTTAGATGCAAGCTTTGTAAGATTCAGTAAACTGTGGATGCAAGCTTTGTAAGATTCAGTAAACCGTAGATGCAAGCTTTGCACGATTCATTAAGCCTTAGATGCAAGCTTTGCAGGATTCAGTAAACTGTAGATGCAAGCTTTATGAATTTAAATAAGATATAGACTTTGATTTTCGGATATGTTATAATCTATCCATTAAAAAAAAATCTTTAAAAATGCGATGAAGAAGAATAGTAAGAAAGAGGTGCAGATGCACAGAGAGGAAGAGATGCTGAGAACCTTCCCACTGCGGCTTTCTGAAGCAGCTTCCGAGCAGTCTGGATGAAGTATTTTTGTTGATTGCATATGCTTGTGATCTCTTAGTTGTGATATAAGGCAGGATGCATGATATGTAAGGATATGTGTATTTCAGAACGGTTGACCGCGTTAATGGTCAAGAGATGTCTGGCGCAGAAGTGCGGCAGATAATCAGGGTGGTACCGCGACTTATTGCTCGCCCCTGTAATTTGTATTACAGGGGCGAGTTTTTGAATTTTAAATGAAGCAGAGCATTTAAAAAATTACAGTCAATGACTGTCATTGATTATCATTGACTATCATTGACAAGTTTACTTATGGAATCCACCAACTAAAGTCGGAAATATAAATCACCGCATATAGAGACGGGGGATATCTGGCGATAAGCTAAAAGACATTGTGCAGGAGGAAAAAGATGGAAAAACTCGGACTAAATGAAATTAGAAAAATGTTCTTGGAATTTTGGGAAAGCAAGGGACATCTGGCACATGAGAGCTATTCTCTCGTTCCCGAAAAGGACAAGAGTCTCATGCTTATAAACTCAGGCATGGCACCACTCAAGCCTTATTTTGCAGGACTGGAGACTCCTCCGCGCAAGAGAATGACTACATGCCAAAAGTGCATACGTACGGGAGATATAGAAAATATCGGATATACAGACAGACATGGTACTTTCTTTGAAATGATGGGTAATTTCTCATTTGGAGATTATTTTAAGGAAGAATCTCTGCAGTGGGGTTGGGAATTCATCACTAAGTGGCTTAAGCTGCCAGAAGAAAGAGTCTGGGCTACAGTTTATCAGGATGATGATGAGGCTTATGCTATCTGGAGAGATAAGATCGGCATGCCAGAAGAAAGAATCGTAAGACTTGGCAAGGATGACAATTTCTGGGAGATTGGTATAGGCCCATGCGGACCTTGCTCTGAAATTTATTTTGACAGAGGTCCAGAATATGGATGCGGCAAACCAGATTGCAAGCCTGGCTGTGATTGTGACAGATATATCGAATTTTGGAATCATGTATTTACTCAATTTGACAGAGACGAAGAAGGAAATTACAATCCGCTCGAGCATCCAAATATCGATACAGGTATGGGACTTGAAAGAATGGCTTGTGTCATGCAGGAGACTGATTCTATCTTTGCAATCGATACGATCAAATATATTCTTGAGGGTGTCGTTGAACTTTCAGGCGTAGAATATAAGGGCGGCAAGGCTAAGGAAGACATTTCGATCAGAATTATTACGGACCATGTACGTTCTGTTACATTTATGATAAGTGACGGAATCATGCCAGGCAATGAAGGCAGAGGATATGTCCTCAGAAGACTCTTAAGGAGGGCAGCAAGACACGGAAAGATTCTCGGAATCGAAGGAAATTTCATGGCGAGTCTTGCAAAGAGAGTTATCGAGGTTTCCGGCGATGCATATCCGGCACTCGTTGAAAAGCAGGATTATATCTTTAAGATCCTTACTGTAGAGGAAGAAAAATTCAGTGAAACTATCGATCAGGGCACAAATATTATTGGCGAATATATCGATGAACTTAAGAAGGAAGGAAAGACCATCCTTGAAGGTGAAAAGGTATTTAAGCTTTATGACACTTATGGATTCCCTCTTGAGCTTACTGTAGAAATTCTCGAGGAAAGTGGAATTTCTGCTGATGAAGATGGATTCAATGCTTGCATGGAAAAGCAAAAACAACAGGCTCGTGCTGCAAGAAAGTCTGATGACGAGATAGCATGGCAGGATGAAGAACTGGGATTTTTCAATTCTGGTGATGATACGATATTTACAGGATATGATAGATATGAGGATGAGTGCAGGGTTGTTGCTATTCTCAAGGATAGAAAGCCTGTAGACTCCGCTTTAGCTGGGGATGAGATTTCTATTATACTTGACAAGACTCCATTTTATGCAGAAATGGGCGGTCAGGCAGGTGACAAGGGTATCATTACAGCAGGTGAGACCGTAGTTGAGGTGACTTATACTGTAAAGGCAAAGAATCTCTATGTTCACAAAGCAGTTGTAAATGCTGGAACTATTTCCGCAGGCGACACGGTTACTGCATCTGTAGATGTTATAAATAGAAATAATATTGCAAGAAACCATACTGCTACTCACATTCTTCATGCTGCACTTAAACATGTACTTGGAGAACATGTTGCTCAGGCAGGATCTTCTGTCACTGCAGATTCTTTAAGATTTGACTTCACACATTTTGAAGCACTTACTGCTGACGAGATAGCTGAGGTTGAAAGAATTTCAAACGAGGTAGTAAACAGCTTTGCGCCTGTATCTACTGAGATCATGAGTATAGAGGACGCAAAGAAGACAGGTGCCACAGCACTCTTTGGCGAAAAATATGCTGATGAAGTAAGAGTCGTTTCTGTAGGTGAATTTAGTATGGAATTTTGTGGTGGTACTCACATTGCAAATGCAGGCCAGGTAGGTGCGATCAGGATTGTCAGCGAAGCTGGCGTTGCATCAGGTACTAGACGTATCGAAGCTATCACTGGACGCGGTTTGTACAATCACATTGCAAAGGAAGATTCTCTGATAGATGAGCTTTCAGAAAAGCTTAAGACACCTCAAGCAAATATCATTCCTAGAGTAGGAGCTCTTCTCGACGAAGTAAAGGCTCTCAAGAAGGAACTTGAAGAGCTCAAACGTCAATCTATGGGTGATTCTGCAGGTGAGCTCATTAAGAAAGCCAAGGAAATCTCAGGCATCAAGCTCGTAACTGCGAAGTTCGAAGATACTGATATAGCAGATTTAAGAACTCTTTCAGATCAGCTTAAGGCGGCAGAAAAGGATATCATAAATGTACTTGCTACAGTAAATGGTTCTAAGGTAATGTTCCTTGTTTCTGTTTCTGACAGCCTTCTTGAAAAGGGATATCATGCAGGAAATATGATTAAGCAGATTGCGAAGATTGCCGGCGGCGGCGGCGGTGGAAAGGCTGATATGGCTCAGGCAGGTGCAAAGGATCCTTCAAAGGTAGACGAGGCACTAGAATTTGCTGCTGCTCTTATTTCATAAATTACAGAATCTCGCTAAAAAACAGAATAATTTACCGGGAAAATCCCTTGCAATAGTACGAATATTGATTTAATATAAAAGTGGATTGATGATTTGTTTTTACATATATTTCACTTTTAAAGTGCGGCAAAATCTCTGATGATGCATTGCAGCAGACAGAGACGTGCTTGATTATATTTAGGAAAAGGGGGGCGAAGTGATGGATAAAGACACAATAACCTTTGACAATTCTGACAAGATAAAGGATAAGACGATGAAGCTGATTCTTCAGAATGTCTGCGACGCTCTTGGAGAAAAGGGATACAATCCTCTCGATCAGTTGGTCGGATATATACTTTCGGGAGATCCGTCATATATCACCGGTCACAATAATGCAAGAAATATCATCAGACAGATTGAAAGAGATTATCTGGTTGAAGCATTATTGAGAGAATATTTGGACATGTAAATTATACTTCCGCATTGCCTGGGTTCTTTTAAACCCGGGCAATTTTCAAATACATATGGAAATCCAGAAAAACCAGATGGAAAACCAGACGGAAAACCAGACGGAAAACCAGATAGGAAACAAGATGGGAATCCAGATGTGAAACAGACGTGAACCAGATGTAAAACAGACGTGAACCGGATGTGAGACCAGACGTGAGAGCAGATGTGAGACCAGACGTGAACCAGATGTGAGACCAGACGTGAACCGGATGTGAGACCAGACGTGAGAGCAGATGTGAGACCAGACGTGAACCAGATGTGAGACCAGACGTGAACCGGATGTGAGACCAGACGTGAGAGCAGATGTGAGACCAGACGTGAACCAGATGTGAGACCAGACGTGAACCGGATGTGAGACCAGACGTGAACCGGATGTAAAACAGACGTGAACCAGATGTAAACCAGACGTGAGATCAGACGGAAAAACAGATAGAAATCCAGATGGAAAACAAGATAAAAATTTGGAAAAAATCGGATGGAAATCCAGATATGAATCAGATAGAAATTCAGAAAAGATTGGATAGGAGAAAAAATTGATGAGAACGATATCACTTGATGTCGGAGACAAGACTATAGGGGTTGCACTTAGCGATCCTCTTGGCATTACGGCAAATGGACTTATGACTATAGAACGCATAGGCATAAGAAAGGATGCTGACAAGGTCATAGCACTTATAAAGGAATATGAATGCTCGACGGTAGTTATAGGACTTCCCTTGAATCTAAATGGAACAGACAGCGTTCAGACTCAAAAGGTTCGTGATTTCAGAACAATGCTGGAAAATAAGATGCGAAGCACGGGTATGAATGATATAAAGATTGAATTTCAGGATGAAAGATTTACTACAAAAATTGCAGAGAGCGTGCTTATTCAGGCTGATGTTTCAAGAAAGAAGAGAAAGACTGTGATAGACAAGCAGGCTGCAGTGATTATATTGCAAAGCTGGCTAGATTCGCACTGATTATATTGCAAAGCTGGCTAGATTCGCATTGAATATATTGCAAAGCTGGCTAGATTCGCATTGAAATTAGTCCAGATAAATGGGCTTGAGAAAGTTAGCAAAATTTTTAATATTGGAAGGTGAATAAAAAGATTGAAAAAGATTAGCAGAAATGATCCATGCTGGTGCGGCAGTGGAAAAAAATACAAGACATGTCATTATGATTTTGACAGAAAAATAAAAGAAATTGCAGATGAAGGTCATGATGTTCCAGAGCATTACATGATAAAGACTCCTGAGCAGATAGAAGGTATCCGTGAGGCGGCACGTATAAATACTCTTGTATTAGACTATATAGAGCCATTTGTAAAAGCGGGTGTTTCTACGCTTGAGTTGAATGATAAAATAGATGCTTATACAAGAGAGCTTGGTGCGATTCCAGCACCATTAGATTATGAGGGATATCCGAAGAGCGTGTGTATTTCTATAAATGATGTAGTATGTCATGGGATTCCTGATGAATTTACAATTCTCGAAGATGGCGATATCGTAAATATAGACTGCAGCACGATTTATAATGGATATTTCGGAGATTCTTCAAGGATGTACTGTATAGGAAATGTAAGTGAGAAGAAGCGTAAGCTTGTTGAAGTGACTAAGGAGTGTCTCGAGCTTGGTGTGG
>CAVJDC010000039.1:0-6000 GCA_963648085.1 Anaerovoracaceae bacterium | reverse complement strand
GGCGGCCGTAAAACCATGGGGCTTTCTTGGAGATGTGGGATATGCTATAAATGAACATGCAAAGAAGAATGGTTACTCTGTGGTTCGAGAAATTGGAGGCCATGGAATCGGGCTTGAATTTCATGAGGAGCCGTGGGTGAGTCATATAGGTGAGCCGAATACAGACATCTTGCTTGTTCCAGGCATGGTTTTCACAATCGAGCCGATGATAAATATGGGCAAGGCTGACATCTTCGAGGATGAAGACGATGGGTGGACTATTTATACTTATGATGGAGAACCGTCAGCACAGTTTGAATATCAAATTCTCGTTACTAAGGACGGTATCGAGATTCTTGCAAGATAGGCCTAAGAAAGGATTTACAATTTATGGTAGTTTCGGATAAAGTACTTGAAAGAATAAACGAGCTTGCTCATAAAGCAAAGAGTGAGGGACTTACAGATGATGAAATAAAGGAAAGAGATGCTTTGAGAAAGGAATATCTCGCAAATTTCAGGAGTCGCATGAGAAGTCAGCTCGAACAAATTCAAATTCTCGAGCCGGACGGAAGTGTTACGCCTGTTACTAGAAAGCACAAAAATAAAAATGACAAATTAAACTAGATTTAAAAATGATTAGTAGATGGATAGGGATAAAATTATGGGCAAGCTCACACCTATGATGCAGCAATATATGGACATAAAGGAACAATATAAGGATTGCATATTATTTTTTAGACTGGGCGATTTTTATGAAATGTTTTTCGATGATGCGATCACAGCATCTAAGGAGATGGAAGTCACTTTGACTGGAAAAAGCTGCGGTCTAGAGGAACGTGCACCTATGTGCGGTGTTCCTTATCATGCTGCTGATACATATATTTCTAAGCTTATAAATAAAGGATACAAGGTTGCAATCTGTGAGCAGACTGAGGATCCGGCGGCAGCCAAGGGAATTGTAAAAAGAGAAGTCATCAGAATTGTGACTCCAGGAACAGTTATCGACAACATCATGCTTGACGAGAGCGAAAACAATTATCTTGCCTCGGTTTATATAGATGAAAGCATAGCAGGTTTGGCTTATTGTGATATCTCGACAGGTGAGCTTGCAGCAGGCGAATATAAAGACATATCAGATCTCATAAATGAGCTTATAAGAATCGACGTGCGTGAGGTCATTATAAATACAATGACTAAAAATAGTGCGGCATCGCTTGTGGACAGTATATCGACACTAAGTCATGCTTATGTCTCGGCTCCTGATGAGAGCTATTTCATAAAGGATTATGCACAGGAAGCTATCAAGAGACATTTTAAGGTTGCATCCTTTGATGGCCTAGGGCTAGGAGAACTAGATGCAGCTGTAAGAGCACTTGGCGCTATGTTTTGCTACCTGTCAGAGACTCAAAAAAACAGCATGGAGCAGCTTTTAAGTCTTAGAATCATAAGGACTGAAGGAATCATGTCGCTTGACAGGTCAGCAGTAAAGAATCTGGAGCTTACTGAAACATTATTTGAAAAAAATGTAAAAGGGTCACTGCTTGGTATTCTTGACAAGACAAAAACTGCAATGGGCAGTCGAAAGCTAAAAAAATGGATCAAGGAGCCTTTAAACCTAGAGGCACAGATAAATAAACGCCTTGATGCTGTCGAGACTTTGGTCATAGATGTCATGATGAGAAACAATATCAGAGAAGCTCTTAGGGGTGTATACGATATTGAGAGACTTTCGGGAAGAATCGCTGCAGGCAATGCAAATGCAAGAGACATGCTGTCTCTTAGAAACTCACTCACATATCTGCCTGATCTAAAATCGGATATCATGGCATCTGATGATGAACTTCTAAGGCAAATAGGAGAAAATATTGATACTCTTGATGCTGCCTGTGAGAGAATAACTTCAGCTATAAAAGAAGAGCCCCCGATTTCCATAAAGGAAGGCGGAATCATCAAGGATGGATACTCAAAGGAACTTGACGATATCAAGGAGGCTTCGAACGGAAGCATTTCGTGGATAATGGGTCTTGAAAATGCTGAGCGTGAGAGAACAGGCATAAAGAAGCTTAAGGTAGGATTCAACAAGGTCTTTGGATATTATATTGAGGTTTCAAAAGCCCAGCTTGACAATGTTCCTGATGATTACATAAGAAAGCAGACGCTAGTAAATGCTGAGCGTTTTGTTACTCCTAAGCTTAAGGAAATGGAGATTCTAGTCCTAAATGCAGAGACAAATATAAATAATTTAGAATATCAGCTTTTTACGGAGCTTCGCGAGTTTCTCAAGGGTTTTACTGCAGAGGTTCAAAAGACTGCAGATGCGATTGCTGTTCTCGACGTGCTTCTTTCGTTTGCGGAGGTTAGCAGCGAAAATGGTTATATAAAGCCGGATGTAAACGATGGAGACATCATTTCTATAACTGAGGGAAGACATCCAGTCATCGAGCAGACTGTCACAGGAGGAACTTTTGTACCAAATGATACTTATATAGATCGTGATTCACAAAGCATGCTTCTCATCACAGGACCAAATATGGCTGGAAAATCGACATACATGAGGCAGACAGCACTTATAGTTTTGATGGCACAAATGGGGTGTTTCGTACCAGCAGACAGTGCAATTATCGGTGTTGTGGACAGAATCTACACAAGAATAGGTGCTTCAGACAATCTCACTCAGGGTCAGAGTACATTCTTTGTGGAAATGAGCGAGCTTGCTTACATTTTAAATACCGCGACTGAGCGAAGTCTTGTCATTCTTGACGAAATCGGAAGAGGGACAAGCACCTATGATGGTCTTGCGATAGCGTGGGCGACAGTCGATGCTTTATGTAGTGAGAAGCACAGAGTGAGAACACTTTTTGCTACTCATTATCATGAACTTACAGCTCTTGATGAAACGTTGAAGGGCTTGAAAAATCTTAATGTTTCAGTGAGTGAGAGTGGAGAGGACGTAGTCTTTCTTCATAAAATCACGCAAGGAACAGCTAGCAGGAGCTATGGGATAAATGTCGCAAAGCTTGCTGGATTTCCAGATTATGTGCTTAAAGCTGCTTCAGCGAAGCTATCGGAGCTAGAATCGTCACAAGAGACTGCTTCGGCAAAGCTATCAGAGCTAGAATCGTCACAAGAGGCTGCTTCAGCGAAGCTATCGGAGCTAGAATCGTCGACAGAGACAGTGCACGGTGATACACAATGCGTGAACAATCGCAAGGAAAATACGCAGCTTGACAAGACACAATGTGTCAGTGAGCCTTGCGAAGTTCTTCAGCATGATGATTCAAAATTTAATGATGAACAGATATCATTTCTTATGTTTTCTCAGCATCCGGCAGTTGATATGCTTCGCAGCATAGACATTATGAACATTACACCTGCAGGGGCGATAGATATACTTGAAAAATTAAAAAAGGCTGTAGATGAATTCAGCTAAAAGAGGAGAATGTCATGGGAAGAGTTATAAATGCGATACAGCAAACTATTACAGAGCTTCCAAGACGGATCGCAGATAAAATCGCTGCGGGTGAGGTTGTTGACAGACCTGTATCGATCGTAAAGGAGCTTGTCGAAAATTCTATAGACGCTGGTGCTGATTTTATTACGGTAGAAATAAAAAATGGCGGAAAAAGCTACATCAGAGTGACAGACAATGGCTGCGGAATAAAAAAAGAATATGTGACTGTGGCATTTAAGCGCCACGCAACAAGCAAAATCTCGCAAATTCAGGATCTCGATGCTATAGAGACACTTGGATTTCGTGGGGAGGCTCTAGCTAGCATAGCTGCAGTTTCAAGGGTAGAATTGACTACTAAGGCTGCAGATGAAAAGCTTGGAACAGAAGTCATAAACAGAGGCGGGGACATAATTTCAGCCAATGACACAGGATGTGCGGATGGAACAACAGTCATTGTACGTGATTTGTTTTTCAACACTCCAGCACGTCTAAAATTCCTAAAAGCTGACAATACCGAAAGCGCTCTTATCATAGATTTTATGACAAAAATGACGCTTGCTTATCCGGATATCAGAATTAGGATGATAAATAATGGAAATACTCTTTTTACAACTCCTGGCAGAGGCGATCGTCTTGCAGTTATAGCGACAGTTTTTGATCCGCATATTGCAAAAAAGATGATTAAAATTGAAAATAAGGATGAAACGACAGATGTTCTTGCGGAAGACAATCATACTATAAAAATAGAAGGATATATTTCGCCTCCGGAAATGACGAAAACAAACAGAAAGAGTCAGATTTTCTTCGTAAATGGGCGATATGTGCAAAGTAAAGTGATTGAAAAAGCGATTTCTGATGGATATAAACAGCGTTTATTTGATGGGAGATATCCGCTGGCATATATATTTCTAGATATAAATCCTTCGCTTCTAGATGTAAATATTCATCCCAACAAACGCGAGGTCAGATTTGACGATGACAGCGCTGTCTATGATGTCGTGCTTCAAGCAGTAAAATCAGGACTCAAGGGTCGAGAAGCTCTTGGAAGTATAAAATTTAAGAGTGACCTCGCAGGAAGCTTCGATACGAAAAGTAAAAGCAGCCGTGCGGGCGGTTTCGATGCGAAAGACAAAAGCAGCCGTGCGGGAGGCTTTGATGCGGAAAATGAAAACAGCAGCGCGACTTCGTATTCAGCAGAAAATAAAGCCTGCGGAGAAAGCTTAGGCAATTTAGATGACAGCTCAGCATATGGAGGCGGAGCGGATGCACCAAGTCCGTTTGCGATAAAAGAACGCTCATCGGGAGAGCAAGTTGACATACGTTCCATACTAAGAAAGAAAAGAGAGGACGAACGTTTAGCACAAAGTGCTGGCCTTTATGAAAAAGCTTATATAAATGCAGAAAATGCTGTAAATATAGAACACGCAGACGAAGAAATTTCACCATATGGATCTAAGAGTGCTGATGGATTTAAGAGTGCTGATGGATTTAAGAGTGCTGATGGATCTAAGAGTGCTGATGAAGGAATTAAAAGCTCTGTATATAAGTCTTCTGACATTCCAGAAAATCTAAAATTTATTCCACATTTAGACAGAGCAGCGTCAAGACCATTTGACATATCAGAAATTAGACCGATGGGTTCGATATTTGGAACATATATACTTGGCGTGAGTGACGATACTTTTTATATGATAGATCAGCATGCAGCTCACGAAAGAATTTTCTTTGAAAAGCTTACAAAGAGCTTCTATGAAGGAACAGAGGCTTCTCAGCTTACGATGACACCGATAAGAATTGATGTCAGTCATTCTGTGAAGGAAAGAGAAGAGGAATGGTTAGGCTTTCTCGAAAAGTCAGGCTTTGATATAGATGAATTTGGACCGAAGACTTATGCTGTCAAGGCATTTCCAGCTTATATGAGTCATAAGGAGGCTGAACAATTTCTCGAAGACTTTTTCGACAGCATAGAAGATGCGAAAAGCTTTAGAAGCGAAAAGACTACAGCAAAGATCATTACTAGAGCGTGCAAATCGGCTGTCAAAGGAAATACCGTCCTTTCTGATGCAGAAATAGCCGCACTTTTAAGGGAGCTTGCAAATGCAGAAAATCCTTTCTCATGTCCACATGGCAGACCCACTATCATAAGGCTAAAGAGGACAGAAATCGAAGCACTGTTTAAGAGATAGAGGATGATATGAAAAAAAGAATAGTACCTGTCATTGCAGGACCTACTGCCTCTGGAAAGACAGAGCTTGCAATAAGACTTGCTGAGAGAATCGGTGCAGAGATAGTATCTGCTGACTCGATGCAAATTTATAAATATATGAATATAGGAAGTGCAAAGCCTACTAGTGAGGAACTTGAGCGTGCAAGGCATTGGCTCGTTGATGAGATAGATCCTGCAAGACCTTTTAGCGTGGCAGAATATAGCATTATGGCGAGAGCTGCCATAGAGGATATATTCTCACGAGGACTTGTTCCTATAATTGCTGGCGGTACGGGCTTGTATATTAATTCTATCATCTATGATATGGATTTTTCTTCTGTCTCAGCCGACATAGCTTTAAGAG
>CAVJDC010000038.1:8013-14799 GCA_963648085.1 Anaerovoracaceae bacterium | reverse complement strand
ATTGGCAAAAATAGGAAAGATTTCTGTAAAAAGATTTCTTTTAAGATGCTTCTTTTCGGTAGCCTCCATAAATGAAACAGATATCATAGAGTGCTCTGCAATCTGTGCAAGCAAATCCTTATCGTAAAACTTAAAGTCAAGAGCCTCAGCAACCCTCTTTCCAATCTCATAACCACCACTGCCATACTCACGACCTATAGTAATAATATTCTTTTTCATGATATTCTCCTTCTGCTAAATATGTATATATATTTATTTTTATTCGTGAACTCATTTGATTTAATAAAGTCAGCCATCTTTTTAAGATCCATGCATTACGCTTTGCCGCAATCATTATCGCCATGTCCCACTGCACAGTCACTCCATATCAATGCATTGCCTCTCTATCTTGATACATCATCAGCCTGTCACTTTGCATCGTCGCTCCATATCAATGCATTGCCTCTCTATCTTGATTTATCTTTAATCTGTTCTGCTGGATTGTCACTTTGTTTCGATAAAAATTCGATTCATTTTGATTCTTATTTTATACATTATAACAATTTTCTTATAAAGTATAAAGACCTTACTAAGTGAAATCATGTCAACTTCATATATTCCTCACAAAGTTCATAACTGCAATATTTCCTAACTTCATCACAGTACATCACACCAGACATGGCAGGATGCGGCATCTCTATAAATTTCATCCTATCAACGCTTGGAATACTCTTAATCGACGGATCTCCAACAATGATATCATATCTGTAATTTCTCAAATGATTGATAAAATCTGCCTCACTTCGCATCTTTCTATCACCATTCTCAGCTATATTCTTTTTAAAAGTAAAGAATGTCACTACATCTATCTCTAAAGAATGCGGCAAACTACCTGCCCGCAGGGATTCTCTAAGTGAATTTCCGATAACTTGATCAGAAACTATAAGAACTTTTACATTAGACATATTCTGTGTGATGTCATCGGATTTCGCTGCATCTTCATAACTGACCATTTCTTCAGAACTTGACATTTTTTCAAATGCTGCAATATTGCCAGATTTCGTATCATGCTGTATATTGTCATCGGATTTCGCTGTATGTTCATAACCAGCAAATTTTCCTGGGCTTGATATTTTTTCAAATGCAGCATTTTTTTTAGATTCCACGGAATTTTCACAAGCTGAATTTTCTTCGGATTTTACGGCATTTTCAACCTTTTTAAGGAGAATTTTGCTATAATTTTTTCCAACAGGAATTCCTGAGACGTAAGGTGTTCCGAAAAGCTTCTTTAAATACTCTGCAATTTCAACTCCTGCAGCGGAAACCGCAAGATTGATGTCTGCCTCAGGGCATTTTTCCAAGTTATCCTTAGTAATTCCCATAAAAAAACTACAAATAACGTCCCAACCATTATCTTCTAGAAGTCTTACAAAATCAGAATCATTTCCTACATCGCCAAAATCAAGCGGAGAAATGCCTATTATATTTATCTTTTTCTTATTTTTTTTATTTCCTGTCCCTTCGAAGCTGTATGCCTCTGTACATCTCGAATTTTCAAACTCGCATTTATCTATATCTTCCGAATCATCAAAAAAATTCTTCCTTGCAAATCTGTCTATCATGGCCTTTCCGGCCGCAATCAGGCCCTTGTCATAATATGAGAATCCTGTTGTATTAAACCCAAATGAGATCCTTCCGCTTATATCTTCAACCTCGCTTGCCATACCCTCTATGTCCATGCCCGTGATAGCCGGCACAGGTGTCCCGATTATAGAGATCATATCCGTGTCAATTTCTTCTGCTGCATGACATATTTCCTCCACGATACGAGAGTCATTTCCCATGACAGCATCTATATTTCTTATCGAACAGCTAAGGACAGGCTTTACTTTTTTCTCCCACCTAGGCTCGTCATAATAGACATACTGACTAGTGCAGCATGAAGCATCACAAATCGCACTCATGCAATCCAGATCATAAAAAGCAGCGCACACACCTGAAAAATCACTTGCAAAAGGAATAAGATATATACAAAGCTGTCCCATAATCTACACTCCCTTCGAATCAGATCTCACTTCTTTTTCGTAAGACCTCACTTCTTTTTCGTAAGATTTTACTTCTTTTCCGCAAAATTTCACTTCTTTTTCACAAAATTTTACTTCTTTTCCATCCGAAAAAACAGCGTCTCTTATAACTTTCATAAGCCTATGAATCCCTTGAAAGCCAAAGTATCCTTCATCATGCCAAATATCAGCAAAATAAGCTGCATTTAATATCAATGCACAGTCCGAACCTATAGCCAGGCATTCTTTTTTTTCTCTCTTTCCCTCTGATGCATCAAGTCCTTTCACATGCATAAAGCTGTCAGAGGTTGTAAGCATGACATTTGGGCATTCCTCAATAATATAATTTTCAGCTTCGGCATCTAGCTTAAATTCATGACTCGACTTAAAGACATATCTTACATTGAATCCATACTCTATAAGTGCTTTTGCCATATAAGATGGCATAAGTGATGCTGAACAGTCCACAGCGACAGGAAGAGCATCGAGCATGTCAGCCGTGCGGCGTGCATCATCAATAGCAGCTTTTATTTCATTTGAAAAATCGACCTTATCCTTGCCTAACATTTTTCCGACTTCATTATACTGCCTTGCTACTGCATATGCGTCATATCCTGGCATAAGCGGATAATAATCTATATCCAGCTTTTTTTTCATAAGTTCCGCCGCACCTTGGCTGATTCTTCTCATAAGAATATTTAGGCAACTGCGGCCCATGTCCTGATAATCATCATAGGTCTCACAGTGAAAGAGTTCCCGCACTGGTCCGATTCCCCATTTATCGAGAAGCGCCAAAAAATCATTGTCTTTTTCAAGTGAAACAAAATTTCCTATAAAATTTATCCCATTGTCCTTGACCTGCCCTGGCATAATGAATGAGTACAAGGCTGCATTTTTCTTGCTTCCCATATTCATCTTGTCGTTTAAAGACACTGGGTCGATATGCTGAACAACAAACTGATTCCCCGGATATTCGCTGCAAAGTCTGTCTAGCAGAGCCTCTTCGTCAGTTCCAAGAAAATCATCGATACAAAATACAGCAAGGAAATATATGTGCGGAGCTGGGTTTATTATTTTTGAAAGCTCAGCAATGCTATCCACCACGAGATCTTCATAGCGTCCCGAAATCACGTCTGCTTCAGAAATAAAGAGCGACGAAACATTGCCTACATCGCCATATTCATGTGCATGTACTATATGCCTTCTCGTACACGAGAGCGGACCTATATACAAGGTATGACTCCCTGGTATTCTCAAAATCGTATGCGGTTTTGCAGGCTCAGGCAGATAATATGCTAGCTCACGTCTCTTTCTTGCCGCCATCTATGTCAGTCTCCTTTCAACAAGATTTTACCAATATGCATTTTTCATTGATTATTTCATTTTTCATCGCAGTCATGTATGATTTTTTCTGCAAGCTTCATATAAATTGATGCAATCTCAGATTCTGGAAATGCCTCAATCACTGTCTTATCCATATTTTCGGCTCTAGTAATGTCCTCACTGCGCGGAATATCAGCAGTTATCTCGGTTTCCAGCTCTTTGGCAAGATTTTCAACAATCTCCTTTTCATTTTCCACATTGCGTCTATTTAGTATAATCCCTCCCAGCACAGCATATCTTCGTGCCTTGAAATTATCTACCGCCATAGCTATATTTCTTGCAGCAAAAAGAGACATCTTCTCTCCTGAAGTCACGATATAAACATAGTCAGCATACTGTCTTCTCATCGGCATGGCAAAGCCGCCGCATACAACGTCCCCGAGAACATCATAAAGTACAGCATCAGGCTTGTAATGTTCGTAAGCATCTAGCTCCTCAAGCTTTTCAAATGCAGTAATAATACCTCTTCCAGCGCACCCCACACCTGGAGTCGGACCGCCGCTCTCGACACAATGCACACCACCATAACCTTCATGCACGATATCATCAAGTGTAATATCGTCCTCTGATTCCGATTCTCTAATAAGATCTAGTACACTTGTACAAGCCTCGCCGCCAAGAAGACGACTAGTAGAATCTGCCTTTGGATCACATCCTATCTGCATCACATTTAGCCCCTTTGACGCTAAAGCTGCAGCAAGATTTGCCGCAGTAGTAGATTTTCCGATTCCGCCCTTGCCATATATTGCTATTTTAATCATATCGACTTCCTCTCATATGTTATCTCTAAATTCGGCACCCTCAAGCCTAAGCAATGACTTTTTATTTGATATCCCGCCGCCATATCCAGTAAGACTCCCACTAGCACCCAGAACCCTGTGACACGGAATTATAATGCCTATCGGATTCCAGCCAACAGCTCCCCCGACGGCCTGCGCAGACATATGCTTCATTCCGCCTTCACTAGCCCTTACAAGTACGTGCTTTAGATCATCTTCAGTTCCTCCAACAGCCTGTGAAGACATATATTTTTTTTCGCTCTCAGCAGCATTTTCTTTGTTCTCAACTGCTTCAGCATCGATTTTCTTTGCGATATCTCCATATGTGACAGTACATCCATATGGAATCTCAGAAAGGATTTTTAATACCTTCTTTCTGAAATCAGTAAGGCCATCCGTAATTCTGTATCTAGGAGTAAAATTAGGAACTTTACCACTAAAATAGATATCAAGCCAACGGACAGTATCAGAAAATCCCGTAGAAATAGCATAATCCCAGGCTTTATCGTTTCTCACGTCACACCTGCTGCGCTGATTTTCATCTATTTTTCTTTTTCTCAAGCTATCACGACAACCTTCAAAATAAAGCCGTGTAAGCACTTCACCATCACTTTCAATTATGATGTCGGACATGTTTCCTGGAGTTTTGTATAATAGCTTATATATTTCGCTGTCCATTTTATCTTACCTGCTGCCTTGACATTCCATCTTATATGCTAGTTTAGCATTTCGCCTCGTCTGTTATTTTAGCATTCCGTCTTACCTGCTATCCTAACATTTCACCTTATCTGCTATTTTAGCATTCCGTCTTGCCTGCTGTTTTGATGATCTTTTCAATCTATTCAAAGATTCATTCTTAAAATCCAAATAAGAATCAATAGCAAAGCATCCTCATATCTTACGTTATTTAAGTGTTGGTATTTAAGTATTAGCGGGCAAACCTAAATGCACTAAACAATCCTTAAATTCATCCTCAACAATTATATTACAAAAGTCTATTTACGTGAATAGCTTTTTTTATCTATAGCTCATTTCTGCTGCAATATATTTATGGTTAATAAATCTCGCAGCCAGTAAGTCGTTATCAATCATGTCTCTGGATTTCGCATCTTAACTCTGGATATCACATCTTAACTCTGGATATCACATCTTAACTCTGGATATCACATCTTAACTCTAGATATCACATCTTAACTCTAGATATCACATTACGAATCTGTTATTATGAATATTGAAAATTTGTCCTCGCAGCTGCTGTTGAATTTCTTAACTTACAGCACTTTACTGCACTTCAAGCAAGCATGTCAGTGCTCTACAGTGCTTTAGCGCGAGATTCTCCTGCACGTTATGTTTATTTATTGAAAGGCAAACTAGTATGACAGCTGTATGTGTGGCATCTCCTAAAGAATGGGAGATCGTATTAAAATATTACAATATCATTGAAAACAATTGTGTCTCATATCCATTTGGCAGTTATTTCTGCATTGAGCTTTTAAATTGTGAGATTTTATTTTTTCTTTGCGGTTCGCGCAAGACAAGCTCATCGGCCGCTTTACAATATATCATAGACCACAAGCGTCCCGATAAAATAATAGTTATCGGCTGCTGTGCAGGTATATCTCCTAAGCTTAAGATTCTCGATATTGTTATACCCTACAGACTCGTTCAGACCGACACTACAGTAAAAGAACTCGACAATCTCATCAGAAGCGATTTCACGGTAGACATCGACATAAGCGAAATGCGTGATATGTATAAAGAGCCTTTTTTCAGCGGTGTGCTTGCAAGCTCAGACAAAGCATTAGTTATGTGGAATGACTTCCTTGAGCTAAAAGAAAATGGAATCGATGCTGCTGACACTGAATCGGCATCTATAGCCTACGTCTGTCGCGCAAATGATATCCCATGCATAGTCATCAGAGGAATAAGCGATTTTCCGCTTGATATTTTGCCAGATGAGGCTGCATCACCCGACTCACCACAGATAAAAAGCTTTTTAAAAAATCTTCCCTTAGTCATAAAAAAAATACTTGATCATTATCTTGATTTTTTCATAAGTAAAAATTGAAACAAAATCTAATTCCAGCCTGTCCGAAAGATTTATGTACATCTCCTCAT
Organism: Anaerovoracaceae bacterium; assembly: GCA_963648085.1. Classification (GTDB taxonomy): domain Bacteria; phylum Bacillota; class Clostridia; order Peptostreptococcales; family Anaerovoracaceae; genus Alangreenwoodia. The sequence goes on along the minus strand of CAVJDC010000038.1, from coordinate 8,477 downwards.
ACAGGCTATTTTTATGGATTAAAAATTAACATGAAAATCACCTTTTGTCTCTCTTCTGTGTTAAAATAAGTACCAGTGCGACGACGCTGCTTTAGGCATAGAATCATATATTATTGTATGAAAATCACTTCGAATATGGGTATTTTTACCAGCCAAATATAGTTTTTTTATCATACGGTCATTGTTTATAAGCTAGAGCGTAAAACACATTACCTTTAGGTGGTTGAGTGGTTCAATAGATAGATATTATTAAGAAAGAAGGAATTAAGCGATATGAATTATGCTGATTTTATACTTGAGGGCAACAATTATGATCCTGAAAGAGTAGTTTCGTTATATAAAGACGAGTCTTACTCACTTGCTGATTACCGTGAGAAGGTGTCCGAGGTTATATCATTTTTCAAGTCAAATGGTTTCGAGAAGGATAGTTCTGCCATCATTATTTCGGATGACAGCCCTTCATG
>CAVJDC010000038.1:4624-8003 GCA_963648085.1 Anaerovoracaceae bacterium | reverse complement strand
AGTCCTTCATGCATCGCTGTCTTTTTGGCATGTATAAAATATGGAATTGTTCCTGTTCTCATCACGCCTTTTACTCTTGACAGCGTACTCGAAAAAGGTATTCAGGCTTCCGATGCTACATATCTTTTTGTCTCTAAAGATCCTAAAGAATCTGATGAATCTTATCGGCCTAAGTTTCGCGACAGAGTCATTACTATTACATTTTCAAACAGTAAAAAAGCGGATGCGATAAGCCTCAAAATTTTAAATAGTAACTTAGAAATTTCCAGACGATATGTAGATTCTCACGAATCAGCATATTTTCTTATGACTTCTGGCAGCAGCGGCATTCCAAAAATAGTAATGCATGCTCATCCGGCCTTTCCTGATACAAATAAAAATTACGCTGTAGATACTCTTAGAATGAACGAAAACGACTCAATATACTCGATAGCTAAGATGTATTTCGGATATGGTCTTGCAAACAACATGTTCTACCCGATGCTAAATGGCTGCTGTGCATATCTTTACGATGGGATATTCTCACCTGAAAATCTCTTTGCTTCACTTGAAAAATTTAAGCCAACGGTATTTTTTGGAATTCCTTCAGGCTACCGCATGATTCTCGACTATCTGGATAAAAATCCAGAAAAAACATCCATGCTAGACTGCATCAGGATATATATTTCCTCCGGAGAGCCGCTCTCTGCAGATTTGAATAGCAGCTGGAAAGAAACTACTGGAAAATATATTTCAAATAATATGGGAAGCAGTGAGGCAAGTGCAATTTTATTTGACGCAGGGCATGATGAGACACTTGGAAGTGCCGGTTGGCCTGTAAAGGGCACAAAAGTGCGCCTTGAAGGTCCTGACGGAAAGGACTCTGACATCGGTGTACTCTATTTTACTAGCGGCGGCAATTTCGTAGGCTACCGCAACAATCCTGAAGCAAATGCACTTGCAGTTCACGATGGCTGGTTCCGTACAGGCGACATATTCCGTCGCGACAAAAATGGATGCTATTGGGGACTTGGACGTGAAGACAATATGCTGAAGTATCATGGAATGTGGGTTTCACCTGCCGAAATTGAAAAGGAGATTCTCTCATTTGACGGGGTAAAACAGGCTCTTGTATACAAGATGACGATTGACGGCCATGATATGCTTGCAGCTTCAGTAGTGACGGCGCACGACAGCAAGACCTCTGACGCTGAACGTCCCGATGACATGATTTCTGACGCTGTACATTCCGATGACATGATTTCTGACGCTGAACGTCCCGATGACATGATTTCTGACGCTGTACATTCCGATGACATGATTTCTGACGCTGAACGTCCCGATGACATGATTTCTGACGCTGTACATTCCGACAGCTCATATTTTGCCTCTGAACTGAAAGAATATCTAAAATCTAAAATCGAACTCTACAAATGTCCTGAGATAATCGATGTGCTTGACGCATTTCCGCTAAATAATAATGGAAAGAAAGACATGCCTGTATTAAAAGCAAGAATAGAGGCACTTGCAAAAGCACGATAATATTGCACCAGTATTATCCTCCGCCTCTATAGGAGACAACAGGTTCACTCTAAAATTGATTCACTCTAAAATTGATTCTGCCCTTTGCCACGCATGGCAAAGGGCAGCTTGCTTTTTTATTGTCGCTATTTTTTACCATCAAAATCACACAATGTCGCTAAATTGATTATTGCAATTGCTTAAAGTTACTATGATTTGTAATCTCAATCACTTAATGTCACTAAGATTTATAATCACAATCACTTGATACTGCTGAGTTTTTCAAGCTGTGTGCAAAGCTTTTTTACAAGTTCAAGCTTACCACTCTTGAGTGCAGACGTAAGCGACGCTTCGATTTCCTGTCTTTTCCTGTCCATTTCAAGATAAGAAGAATCAAAATATCTGTCATAAACAAGCTTTCTGAATTTTCTTCCTCTTATACGTCTTAATGTATTTTCCTCTACAAGAAGCACATAATCAGCACATTCAGAAATCAGATAAAAGTCATGACTCACCATTAGGACTGTTCCTTGATATTCAGAGACGGCTTTCTCAAGCGCTGTCTTCGCAAAGATATCAAGATGGCTCGTCGGCTCATCCATTATGATAAAATCAGCATCTGAAGCCGCTATAATAGCTATCTTAAGCAGATTTTGCTCACCTACAGATAGTTCCCCCAGCGTATTTTCTATCGATACATTATCTAAACAATAGCGTGACAGATAATCATACATCTCATCGGGAGTACCAAATCCAGCATCCTGCAGGAGCTGACGCACAGTCATTTCAACTGTTTCAGTTTCATCTTGCAGCTGTGACATAAATGCGATTCTCGCATTTTCATCTATATGAATTGAGGGATTTTGATTCTTTATGATATCTCTGAGAAGTGTCGTCTTTCCAGTTCCATTTGGACCTACGACCGCAGCCTTCTCGCCCTTTTTTATACTGAAGCTTACATCTGTAAGAAGATCCTTATCAAATGAAATTCTGTAATCATGAACATCAAGCACGATTTTTTCGTTATCCATCAGACTGTCCGAATTCTGCGCATCTCCCACTACGACGCCATCAGCCTCCGCTGCACTGCCCTCAGTCTCTGCTGCACTGCCTTCAGTCTCCGCCGCACTGCCCTCAGTCTCCGCTGCACTGCCCTCTGTCTCTGCTGCACCGAAAGCTTGTTTGCTATCTGAATCCTTGCCGTCTCTATCCACGACACCTCTCAAAGCATCTGAATTTTTGCCATCTCTATCCACGACACCTCTCAAAGCATCTGAATCCTTGCCGTCTCTATCCTCACTTCTTACGGCAGGAAGAACGATATCCGGTTCCTTAAACTCGACAAATGGTTCCTTTATATGGCTTGCAAGAAGCCTGTCAAGCTGAGACTGCTTGGCATTTACAGATCTTCCTATCGTAGGATTGACCATGAGAGTCGCCCTTTTTCGAAGAATCTCGACCATTTGCTCTGTCCTGGCGATTTCCTCCTCCTCGCTTTGATTTTTTATCTTTAGCTCAAGCTTTCTTATAAGCTGCGAGTATCTATATTCTGCATAACAGCCCTCAAATTCCTGCAGCTGAGCATTTTCCAGATGAATAATCTTATCAAAGCAATGATTTAGAAGAAATCTATTGTGTGTGATCACAAGCATCGTGCCTTTATAAGTATTTATAAGAAGGCTGAGGTTATTGATATTTTTGAAATCCAAAAATACATCAGGCTCATCAAGTATAAGTAGATTTGGTGCAGTCAGCATCTCTCGCATTATCTGAAGAATCTTATATTCCCCGCCGCTTACCTGTGAAATCGCCACATTTTCAAGCTCAGACATGCCAGCATCTGCAAGCCTCTTTCTGATATTACTCTCATAAAAGTCGG
>CAVJDC010000038.1:0-4614 GCA_963648085.1 Anaerovoracaceae bacterium | reverse complement strand
CCATAGCTTCGCTTATACTCAGCAGATTTTGATACTTCTCAAAAAGCTCATCCAAATTTTGTGAATCAGCCATCTTATCACATACATCCGCAATCTCATGCTGAATCTCAAGAAATCTCTCGCTGAGAAATTCAAATACAGTGCTATCCTGACACTTGTCCCTCACGCTAAACTGACTTGCATATCCTATCCTGCAATTTTCATCCTTTATAATTTTGCCATCATATATATATTCGTCAGGGCTTATGAGCAGCTTTACAAGAGTAGATTTACCCGATCCATTGCTGCCGATAAGCGCACAGTGCTGTCCCTGCTCTATCGCAAATGATATATTTTCATATAATTCCTTGGCTGGCACGCCATAAGAAAGATTTTCTATACGTATCATAATAGTGACCTCGTTTGCAAAATACATCTGCAAATTTTATCAAATAATTTCCTTGTTAAAATGTCCTCTTGTGTCCGTCTCTCTGTCAAAAAGAGCTTTGCTGCCATCGTCCGAAGAGATCAGCTTGTACATGGCATTTTTCGCTATTTTTTCAACCTCTCCAGGAGGTTCTACGGTAAAATTCAATCTAAATGCTTCCACTCCATCAATATTTTTCATCTCATCAAGAAGATTGAGAATCTTTCCATTTAAAATCGTGGTTGTGCAATCATCATGAGAAATAATAGGAAAATTGCCATATTCATCCCTTATTTCAAACGTCGCAGCCTTGCACTTTCCACAAAGATCTATTTTTTTCAAAGGACAATAGTTCGTAAACATAAGCGGAGCTCTTCCATAAACAACCATCTCTAAGCTAGGATAGCATCCATTCTTTTCAAAATATGCATTGACAAGATTTCTAAGCTGATTTTTGTTTATCTCATAAGACAGCGTCACTCTTTTCGCACCCAGTCTGTGAAGCTCGTGACAGCTTTCCGAATTTACTACATTCATCGAATAATCAGTCACAAAAGGATTTGAGTGCCTATAATGATAGATTCCACCATATCCGCCAATCAGAAGCTCGCCTTCCATGTCTTTATAATCATTTTGGTTTCTTCTTACGATATTGTCAAAATATATCACATTTATGCCAGCTCTCTGACATGCCTTATACTGTTCTTCATTCATAACGGATGCTGTGATATAAGGACTCGGTTTCTTGGCAGTCTCACAAGACGTATCCTTCAGCGCATCATGAGCGTTAACCTGTACAGCTTCACCCGATATAACGTTCAATGAATCATGAGCGTTGTCTTGTGCCGTATCACGAGTGATATCTTGTGCCATATCACAAGCGATATCTTTCACAGCAGTGCTAGGAGTGTCCTGTGAGTGTGATTCATCCCAAGCATCTGCTTTCACATCCTTGTTTGCATAAATCTGCTCTTCTTTAGACTTCAGTCTTCTGCGCTTGCTTTTCAATTTCAAATCGTAAAGAGCCTCAACGATATCCCTTCTTGCTGTATTTAGCAGCTTCACAGGAATAAATGCATTGCACTCCTCAAACTCGATATTACCAACTTCAAAAATAGTATCATTTAGCTTTGAGAGCTGCTTTTTCACCTGTTCATATGTCGTCGGATTTTTCACGGCTTCAGAGAGCAGCTCCTCACCTTCATATATATATTGGCACCCTAGTCCTGACGCATCGATTACAAGCGGGGCATCAGGATAAGCATATACCTTCATATCCAAAGGAAAACGTCTAAATTCCTTTGTGAGACTTGCTTCAAGCTCTTTATAAAAATGAAAATCCTTAGTTTTGTATACAATATCGCCATCCGACAGCTCTTCGGAAATCTTTATAAAACAGCTTTTGTCTGCTCTGTCGATCAACCTTCCTGATCGGTCGTAAAGCTTGACAACAGACAGATTTACATCTATGCCATCATGGTCAATTCTGATGATATCATTTTGCTTAAGGGTATCTGTAAGTCTTATTTCATATTTTCCTTTAGAAACGCCTGCAATCCGCCCTATCTCATAACCGAAATTGTTTGGTCTCTCAATATTTGCGACATCTTTCTTGTCCTCACAAAAAATATATCCCTTAGTAAATGTTCTGTTGAATGTCTTTTTAAGATCATCTTTATCTTTCTTAGAAACAGTTCCGTCAAGAGCGGTCCTGTACTTCGACACTACATTTGCAACATAAACAGGCTCCTTCATGCGACCCTCTATTTTGAGAGAGTCTATGTCTTTTAAGTCATTTATTCTGTTGATTGTATTTAAATCTTTCATCGACAGATAATATTTTGTCCCAAAAGACCTCCCAGTTGATGAATCAACAAGCTCATATGGTTTGCGGCAAGAGCCTACGCACCTGCCTCTATTTCCGCTGCGATATCCTATAAGACCTGACATCAGACAGTTTCCCGAATATGAGACACATAATGCGCCATGAACAAAAACTTCTATAGGAAGCTTTGAAGCCTTCCTTATCCTCTTCACTTCATCAATGGGAACCTCACGAGACAAGACAACACGCTTAGCTCCAAGCTCCTTAAATAAAAGAGTTCCTTCAAGATCATCAATTCCCATCTGAGTCGAGCAATGAGCCTCCATGTCTTCAAAATTCTCGACAATATATTTAAATACTGCCAGATCCTGGACTATTACTCCATCGACACCAATTTCATTTATCGTATGAAGCTGTCTTTTCATATCGCTGATCTCATCTTCAAAAATGATAGTATTCATCGTGACATAAATCTTTACATTTCTTATATGCGCATAAGCGACGGCCTCTCTCAAAGATTCTATATCAAAATTGTCAGAATATGCACGTGCACCAAATTTCTGCATTCCAAGATATACAGCATCACATCCATTTGAAATTGCGGCCTTAAGTGCCGTCATATTACCCGCAGGAGCCAAAAGCTCAGTCATTACTACTCTCCTTTTTATCGATACGATTGAAAGCCATGTGCCAGGCTATTTCATTATTTTAAAGACCTGGCAGTCCACTGACAAGTCCACTTGGTCAGTGCAATACGCAGCCTGCACAGCTGCAAGCGCAGCTTCTTCCGCCAAAGTTTCGATGTGAGATTGCAGCCTGCCACCAAAAGTCAGAAATGAAAGCTGACGTTCGTACAGTATTATACAACATCTTTTCCCATAGAAAAAGCCCTCTGAGAAGAGAACTTCTCAAAGGGCAAAGCCATTATTTCCGATATATTGTATACGTTTTTGTCTTAATTTTATCTTTTAACTCCACTTATCTGGCCTGATCTTTAAACCTCATCAGCCTGTTGTCTGACCTTATCTTTAGGCTGCATCGGCCTGTTGCCTGGTCTGTTCTTCAAGCTGCATCGGCCTGCTGCTTGGTCTGTTCTTTAGGCTGCATCGGCCTGCTGCTTGGTTTGTTCTTCAGGCTGCATCGGCCTGCTGCTTGGTCTGTTCTTCAGGCTGCGTCGGCCTGCTAACTGGTCTTCCTTTGGCTGAGCATCATTTTGCTCCAAGCCCTTAGGTTGCAGTCTCTTGGTCACAGACTCTAATTTCAATGCAATTGAATCGATACACTTGAAATTGCCGGACTGGCACCGACTTATCCCTCAATCAGAATCTTCTTAGGTGCTTCGATTTCCGCCTGCTTTTCCTCTGCTGGGAATGATAGATGAAGGATTCCGTCGCGGTATGCTGCTTTGATATCATCTTCTTTGATATCTTCACCTACATAAAAGCTTCTGCTGCAGCTGCCAAATCTGCGTTCCTTCATCACATAGCCATCATCTTTTTTTTCTTCTGATTCTGCCTTGTGTTCTGCAGAAATGGTGAGATATCCGTCCTTCAGCTCTGCCTTGATTTCATCTTTGTTGTAGCCTGGAAGATCCATTTCCATAAGGTACAATCCATCTTCTTTTCTCACATCAGTCTTCATACCTGAGAAAGATGCTTCTGGTGAGAAGTTCATGAACGGACTGTTAAAGAATGAGTCTGAAAATGCTCTGCCAAAATCACTAAATATATTGTCAAAACTTCTTAATCCTGTCTGTGTAAAAGCTGGTCTAATTGCTAACATCTCTATCCTCCTTGTCTGGTCATCCGAATAATAGCTTCTATATATCTTTCAATATTTTACAGCTGCTTTGCTGTCTGTCTCTTAAAGATATACATCATCATAAAGCTAACCTGTCTTTTCTCCTAATGCTTCGAGCTTTCTTTATTCTTTTAATGACCATATCATCCGTTATATTTTATTGGCTGGGCCCCGCCTTCGTATAATATATACCTCCTTTTTAGCACTCTAAACATAAGAGTGCTAATTTTTTAAAAATTTTTTTATTCTTTTTAAAATAGGCTCTTCGCCCGCTTTTGCAAGGGTTTTGACAAGTAAAATATTTATCTGCATCATAAGTATGTCTATTTTGAGGTGTTATTTTTACGCTCTCCGACTTTCGTTCCTTGACTTGCGCTCCCTGGCAAGGCGCAGCGTGACGTAGCATGCAGTGTTTAAGCGTCGCTTACGCTTCTTGGCAAGATGCAGCGTGACGCAGCATGCAGTGTTTAAGCGTCGCTTACGCTCTCTGACTTTCGTTCTTTGACTTGCGCTCCCTGACAAGGCGCAGCGTGACGCAGCATGACGTTTAATTTCGATTGTTACTTATTTGTTGATTTTCTCA
>CAVJDC010000037.1:13016-15280 GCA_963648085.1 Anaerovoracaceae bacterium | reverse complement strand
AAAATAAGCAATAATGAAATGTCGGAGAATTAAAATTCTGACATTGGGTGCAATTGATTATATATTTGGTTTTCAGTTTGACTACTATCAGGAGAGACTTATGGATACTACTATTACAATCGGTGACGCACTGCTTTTCCTGATTGGAATCTGTGCGGTTATACTTTTAATATATGTCATCCGAGCAGTGAGGAATATTATTCCTGTGCTGAAATCATTGAAAAAGATTTTAAATGATGCAGAAGTTGTTACAGGCCTTCTTGCCGATACTACTAAAAATGTAGAAGAAACGGTGAACTCGCTTGCTGCATCTTCTACAGACATGGCTGAATTTATTGCAGAGAATACCAGCTCATTTAAGGCGATTGTCAGTATCGTCAGTGCACTTGTATCATTAAAAAACCTTTTCAGCAGCAAGTAGATATCCGATGGCACCGATTGAATATATTACTAGTTTTTTTAAATTGTTGCACCAGATTGAAAAGAAGGAGCTATTATGAAAGCTACAGGTATCGTAAGAAAAGTTGACGAGCTTGGCAGAATCGTACTGCCTATCGAATTAAGAAGAACTCTCAGCATCACACATGAGGATCCTATCGAAATTTATGTAGATGAAGATTCTATCGTTCTGAAGAAGTATTTGCCTGCCTGCATCTTTTGCGGTGATGTAAAAGATATCATTCAGGTAAGAGGAAAGAATCTTTGCAAAAATTGTATCGCCGAAATTTCAGGACAGATTTCATCTGTTTCGGAATAGTTATTTTATTATTTATAAATTTGGCGCAATGATTTTTATACTTACATAGATTTAAGGTGTATTTAAGGCTTTGAATTCAAAAATCGCATCGCACTTCTATCCCATAAAGGCATGAAGTGCGATGCGATTTTTTTATTAGAACATATCATCAATCTTCGAATTCAATCAATGTGCTTGTACCGATAGTATCGGCACCAGCTTTAAGCATTGCTTTTACTGTTTCCTCATCTCTAATACCGCCTGCAGCCTTAATCTTGCACTGCTTTCCGACAGTTTTTTTGATAAGCTTTACCATGTCTGTAGTAGTATCGCCATTGAAGCCTGTAGCTGTCTTGATATATGCAGCACCCTCCTCGGCAGCGATATTGCACGCTCTTACGATTTCTTCAGGAGTAAGTACCGGAGCTTCGATAATGATTTTAACCTCTGCAAGCCCTTTTGTATTTCTTACTACACTCTTAATCTCGTCACGAATTTCCTTATCCTTGCGTTCCTTAAGGAATCCAATATTTAACATATAATCGATTTCCTTAGCGCCTTCTTCAGCAGCAAAGATTGCTTCATATACTTTTGCCTTTAATGAACCGCCGCCTGTAGGAAATCCTGCTGTAGAAACCATGATTATTTCAGGATTATTTCTAAGCTCTTCATAACAGAATCTTATAAATCCTGAATTTACGCATACAGCACGAAATTTGTTCAGCTTAGCCTGCTTGCACAAGCTTCTCACATCACCTGCTCTAGCTCCCTGCTTTACGTTTGTATATTCTATAATGTTTCTTAAACTTTCCATATAGTATAAGCCTCTTTTGTTTTATTAATTTTGCATGCACAAAGAATGCAGCGACACGAAAATACAACAGTGCCGCCGCATTTTCAAATAGGTTAATTTAAATTATATAAAAATAAACCAAATTGCATAAAGATAAATCAAATTATATAAACTAAGTTTAATTATATAAACTAAGTTTAATTAGATAAACTAAGTTTAATTATATAAACTAAGTTTAATTATATAAAGCTAAATTTGATTACTTGATAACAATTTCGCCTTCCTGACCATTTGAAAGCTGAGCTGCATTTGCTTCGTCAGTATCAAGATGCATATCACGGAAGTGTGAATCTCCGGCTCTTACGAGTACTTCGTCGAATGTAAGGGCTCTAGGACCGTCAAACTTAACACTTACAATATCGCCATCCTTAACGCCTGCTTCAGCAGCCTGCTCTGTAGAAAGGTGAATGTGTCTCTTAGCAACCATTACGCCTTCAGCAAGCTCGAGTTCACCTGCAGGACCGATAAGCTTGCAGCCAGGAGTGCCTGCGAGCTTTCCTGATTCTCTTAAGTCTATGCCTACACCGATAGCAAAGCAATCTGTGCGAGCGAGCTCGATCTGAGTCTGCTTTCTGAAAGGTCCTAAAATTCTAACGCCCTTGAGTGTTCCATAAGGACCTACGATATCAACCTTTTCATTTGTAGCAAACTGACCTGGCTGAGAGAGTGCCTTAA
>CAVJDC010000037.1:0-13006 GCA_963648085.1 Anaerovoracaceae bacterium | reverse complement strand
GCTCTGCGTCTTCGCCAAAAAGAACCTTAAAATCAGCTTCTGAAACGTGTACATGTTTGTTTGAAATTCCTGCTGGTACTTTGTAACCCATTTTTCATTCCTCCCGAATTTCATCTTTAAAAATAAACAATAATATTCATCATATATTTTCAACAAACCGCCTGAGAGGAGCGGGTATTGGAAATATCTGAATTCTTTCATCTTAATCTACTTCTCATCAGGAACAAGATATGTAATATGCGGAAGCTGCCTAAATCTTTCCTGATAATCAAGTCCGTAGCCAATTATAAATCTGTCATCTACATCAAAACCCTTGTAATCCGGAACTATGTCAGCAGTCCTTCTTGCAGGCTTGTCTAGAAGTGTGCATACCTTGACAGAATTGACCTTCTTGTCCTGAAAATAGCTGTCCTTAAGATACTTGAGAGTATTTCCCGTATCGATAATATCCTCCACAAGAAGAATATCTCTGCCTTCCAAAACAGCATCAGGTTCTTTTTTTATACTTATAATACCCGAAGAGACGGTGCTATTTCCGTAGCTCGAAGCTGCCAGGAAATCAATCTCTATATCAAGATCTATAGCTCTTACTAAATCAGAGAAAAACATGACTGCACCGCGAAGAACACCAATGACAAGCAGTTTTTTTCCTTTATAATCTCTGGAAATCTCAGCTCCTAGTTCTTTTACTCTATTTGCGAGCTGTTCCTCGGTAAAAACAACTCCACCTACTTTATATCCTTCGATATCAAACATGACCATGCCTCCTTACTCGTCTACGATTTCGCCTTTTCCCTCGATAATATCCTTGCCTCTCATGTCTTCTAATGGCTTGCCGTCTGCAGATATAGGAGATGTATCTCCCTTCCAATATCTGTCAAGCTCATCCTTCAGATAAAAAAGGATAAAAGCCCACAATACAAGATCATCCACTAGTCCCACAAGCAAAACAGGCTCAGGTACAAGATCAATCGGTGACAATAGGTATACTATACCAAAAATAATCAGAAGTTTCTTTATTTTCGGCACATTCCGGTCCTTCAAAAAAGCTTTTATCGAGCACAGTCTTTTCCTTAAAATAGCAAATGATAAATATCTCATATCAATCTCTTTCAGTGCATATCACTACCCGTGATTACTATACCACTCTCCAACTAGCTTTTCAAGCTCGTCCAAAAGAAGATCACAGCCCGTCTTCTTCAATGAAGATATTGGTATAAGAATATCGTCGCTCTTCATTCCGAGAGTTTTTCTTATCACTGAGACATTCTTTGCGATTTCATTTCTTGAAATCTTGTCTGATTTCGTAGCGACAACGATACCGTCAAGATTGTGATACTTGAGATATTCGTACATCTGAACATCCTGCTTGCTTGGTGCATGCCTTATATCAACTAGCTGGACAACCTTGAGGAGATTTGGTCTTGTCTCTAAGTACAGTTCCATCATCTTGCCCCAGTCCTTGCTGATTGATTTCGACACCTTCGCATAACCATATCCAGGAAGGTCGGTTATGCGAAATGTATCATTTATCTCAAAGAAATTTATAGTTCTTGTCTTGCCAGGATTTCCACTTACTCTTGCAAAATTCCTTCTGTTTACAATCATATTTAACAGAGAAGATTTGCCTACATTTGAACGCCCGGCAAATGCTATTTCAGGCATGTCCTCCGAAGGATATTGTTCTTTTTTTACTGCTACAGCAGACAATACTGCTTTTGTGATCTTCATGCCATCCTCCGAGTTATTTAAAAGCTTCCTCAAGCACCTGGTCTATCGTCTCCATAAGCTTAAAGTCGATATCATCTCTTACGCTTTGAGGTATATCTTCTATATCCTTTTCATTCTCCTTAGGAAGCAAAATCGTCCTTGCACCTGCTCTGTGAGCAGCAATTACTTTCTCTTTAATGCCCCCGACTGGCAGTACATCTCCTCTAAGTGTAATCTCTCCAGTCATTGCTATATCAGATCTTACGCCTTTGCCTGTAAGCGCTGATACGATGGCGGTACACATAGTGACTCCGGCAGATGGACCATCTTTTGGTGTGGCTCCTTCTGGAACGTGAATGTGCATATCATACTTCTCGTAAAAGTCTTTGTCTATTCCAAGTTTTTCACAGCGCACCCTGATAAGACTGTATGCTGCCTTTGCCGACTCCTGCATTACATCTCCCAGCTTGCCAGTAAGCTGCAGCTTGCCCTTGCCATCCATCACTGCAGTTTCTATGAATAGTATATCTCCACCGACAGCAGTCCATGCCATGCCTGTCACTACGCCAATTCTAGGAGAGCCATCAACCTTGTCATAGCTTGCTTTCTTCTTTCCAAGATATGAGGCAAGATTTGACGGAGTAACTCTAAATTTCGAATTTCTCTTTTTCTTCCCTTCAGCTATCTTTCTGGCTGATTTTCTGCAGATATTTCCAATCTGACGCTCAAGATTTCTTACTCCTGCTTCCCTTGTATAATAATTTATGATATCCCTTATAGCAGTCTCCGAGATATTCATCTGACCTGCATTCAGCCCATTTTCCTTGGTTTGCTTGGCTACGAGATGTCTCTGTGCGATCTTAACCTTTTCCTCTTCCGTATAACCAGAAAGAGTGATCACTTCCATACGGTCGAGAAGTGGGCGAGGAATAGTATCTGTAGTATTTGCTGTAGTTATAAAGAGTACCTTTGATAAATCGAAAGGTATGTCAAGATAATGATCTTTAAAGTCCCTATTCTGCTCAGGATCAAGAACCTCGAGAAGAGCCGATGCTGGATCTCCTCTGTAATCAGAAGCAACCTTATCTATCTCATCAAGAAGGAAAAGTGGATTGTTTACTCCTGCATCTTTGATCGATGATACAATCCTTCCTGGGATAGCTCCTACGTAAGTTCTTCTATGTCCTCTTATCTCTGCTTCATCATGAACTCCACCAAGTGACATCCTTACGAATTCTCTGCCTATCGATCTGGCAATAGACCTTCCTATCGAGGTCTTGCCGACTCCTGGAGGTCCTACGAGACATATAATCGGTCCCTTATAATCATCTGACAGGCTTCTGACCGCCAAATATTCTAGAATTCTGTCTTTGACAGATTCCAGACCATAATGATCTTCATCGAGAATTTTCTTTGTGTGGTTCAAGTCTATGAAATCATCTGTAGCTTTATTCCACGGAAGATCGAGAACATATTCTATATAAGTCCTGAGAACAGCAGCATCTGCTGAAGCTGCCTGAATCTTCAGCATTCTTTTGATTTCTTTTTCTATCTTGTCATGAGTCTTCTCATCAAGATTCAGCTCTTCAAGCTTGCTAAGCCATTCCTTGACCTCGTCATCTATAGACTCGTCCTGTCCAAGCTCTTTTTGAATCGTCTTTATCTGTTCTCTGAGATAGTACTCTTTCTGATTTTCATTTATGCTATTTTTGACTTTTTCTGCAATATCCTTCTGGATTCCAAGAATTTCATTTTCTCTTTGGAGATATGCACAGACCGTTTCAAGTCTTTTTACAACATCTGCAGTCTCAAGTATTTTCTGCTTCTCTGAAATCTGTATATTTAAATTCGATGCTATAATATCGGCTATCTGGCTTGGATCAGGTATGCTTCCTATGCCAGCAACGATATTTTTGTTCATCTTAGGCTGAACCTCTGCATGCATAGTAAACAAGTCAAGTGCTGCTCTTCTAAGAGCTTCAAGGCGTACTTGGTCATGTGTCCCTACATCAGGAATCTCTTCAATAGATGCCTTGAAGAAAGGATTTTCCTGTGTGATCTCTAGAATCTTACCTCTTGTCAATCCCTCTACAAGAACTCTTATGGCATTTCCCGGCAAGCGGAGCATCTGCTTTACCCTCGCAAGAGTTCCAACTTTATAAAAATCATTAGCTGACGGCAAATCAGTATCAACACTCTTCTGGGAAGAAAGAAATACCCTCTGATCCGTCATCATAGCATACTCTAGCGCATTTACTGATTTTTCTCTGCCTACATCAAAATGAATAACCATGCCTGGATATACTGTAATTCCTCTCAGAGGAATCACTGGAACAATATCAGACTCTTCAATATCTATATGAACCAGATCTCCAATCATGCGATTCTCTGATTTATCATCTTTCAGAACAACATCTGTATCCGAAAGCAAATTCACTTCTACAGATGCATCATCATCTACAGTGACCTCAGATTCTGCAGGTGCTTCATCATCTACAGCAGCCTCAGATTCTGCAGGTGCTTCATCATCTACAGCAGCCTCAGATTCTGCAGGTGCTTCATCATCTACAGCAGCCTCAGCTGCTGCTTCCTCTTTTTCCACGTCATATTCTTCAGCTGCTTCATCTGCTTCAGATATATCTGCTCTAGCAGCTGCTTCACTTTCTGCAGCGATATCAGAATCATCATTTTTTTCTATTTTATTTTTTTCAAATTCTTTATTTTCCTGAAAAAGGTCGAATATATCAGTTTGTTTCTTATTTGACATATTTTTCACCTCCTCTTAACATAAATCCCTACCTAAGCCTATGTGATACACCTTTTGATAGCAGACATCAATCGGCTATCAGACAAGTATTATATGGCTACTTTTCTCTAATTAGCGTCGGCGCTGCATCACCGTCTACCGTCTCCTTTGTGATGATGCACTTTGTCACCTCTTCATCAGACGGTATCTCAAACATGACATCTGTAAGGATTTCCTCCATAATACTTCTAAGTCCTCTTGCTCCCGTCTTTCTTTCAATCGCTTTCTCAGCAATCCTTCTCATGGCATCCTCTTCAATTTCAAATTCCACATCATCCATTGCAAAGAGTTTTTTATATTGCTTGAGCAGAGCATTTTTCGGTTCTTTTATAATACGTATCAGAGCCTCAATATCGAGCTCTTCTAATGATACTGAGACAGGAAGTCTTCCTATAAATTCAGGTATAAGTCCAAACTTCAGCAGATCCTCAGGCTGAACGTTCTTCAGAATACTTTTCTTATCCTCAGGCTCAGATGTAATCTCTGAGTTGAAACCTATAACCTTTTTGCCAATTCTTCTGCTGATGACCTGATCCATCCCGTCAAAGGCTCCACCGCAGATAAATAGAATATTTGTGGTGTCTATCTGGATAAATTCCTGATTTGGGTGCTTTCTTCCGCCTTGGGGAGGAACATTAGCTACAGTGCCTTCAAGAATTTTCAGAAGTGCTTGCTGTACGCCTTCACCACTTACATCTCTCGTAATAGAGACATTTTCCGACTTTCTTGCAATCTTGTCGATTTCGTCGACATATATGATACCTTTTTGAGCTTTGTCAATATCAAAATCTGCTGCTTGAATAAGCTTTAGCAAAATATTTTCTACATCTTCACCCACATATCCTGCTTCAGTCAATGCTGTAGCATCTGATATTGCAAAAGGTACATCGAGAATTCTTGCCAACGTCTGAGCTAGCAGAGTCTTTCCGGATCCTGTAGGACCTATCATAAGAATATTGCTCTTTTGAATTTCGGTGTCGTCTTCTATTTCATTTTTGTTTAAAATTCTCTTATAATGATTGTAAACTGCTACTGCAAGACTTTTCTTTGCATCGTCCTGACCTATTACATATTGGGACAGCTTTTCAGCAATCTCTTTAGGTTTTGGCAGTTCTTCCCAATTTATATCTTCGCTATGTACATCAGCCTCAAGTTCTTCTTTCAAAATGTCCTGACAAATTGAAATGCAGTCATCGCATATGTATACACCTGGTCCGGCAATCAGTCTTCGAACCTGATCCTGCGGCTTACCGCAGAAAGAACACTTGAGCTGATTTGATTCATCAAATTTTGCCATTTTGACTCCTTTTCGAATGAGTATAATTCTCAAACAAAATTTATCTTGAAGTTATTATCTTATCTATCAGACCATAGGCTGCAGCTTCCTCCGCAGTCATAAAGTTGTCACGGTCTGTATCTCGCTCTATCTTTCTGAGCTGCTGCCCTGTATTGGCTGCAAGTATTTTGTTTAGTTTATTTTTTGTCTTTATAATATTTTCGGCATGAATCTTTATATCTGACGCCTGACCTCTCATACCTCCGAGTGGCTGGTGAATCATAATCTCTGCATTTGGAAGGGCATATCTCTTTCCCTTTGCCCCAGATGAAAGCAAAAATGCGCCCATACTGGCTGCCATACCTATACAAATTGTAGATACATCCGGCTTAATATATTGCATAGTGTCATAGATAGCTAATCCCGATGTCACAGATCCTCCTGGACTGTTTATATATAGGCATATATCAGCATCTGGATCCTCAGACTCAAGGAAAAGCAGCTGTGCAACTATGAGTCCTGCTGTATGATCATCTACCTCGTCACCCAAAAATATGATTCTGTCCTTTAAAAGTCTGGAATATATATCAAATGCTCTCTCTCCATTGGCTGTTTTTTCTATTACTGTAGGTACAAATGTCATTTTTTCACCCCTTATAAAACCGAATAGGACCTATACGAGACAGATCCTATTCTTAAGCTCTATATTTGAAAGATTTGCAATCTTCCTTTAATAACGTAGGATATCTGTACAATGCAGAATATCTGTGCAATGCAGAATATCTGTGCAATGCAGAATATCTGTACAACGCAGAATGTCTATATCTCGTACCTTGTACAGCTGACAAAGCATCGATTACTCTTCTGTACTTTCTGCACCTGCTGCATTTTCTGCTTCCCCAGCAGCTTCCTGCGTCTCTTCAGCAGGTTCTTCTGCTTCCTTGGCAGGCTCCTCTTCAGGCTCAACCTCTACAATATCTGCCTTCTGTACGAGGAATTCAAGTGCCTTTCTGCCTGCAAGCTCCTTCTTTACATACTTGATGTCATCGCCAATGATTTCTGCCATTCTCTCAGGAGTAACACCATAAGTAACAGACATCTTTGCAACTTCATCATTGACATCTTCTTCAGTAGGCTCAAGAGCTTCTTTTCTTGCAATAGCTTCTACGATAAGACGAGTCTTTACTTTCTTTTCTGCTTCGCCTCTTACCTGATCTCTGAAGGCGTCCTTATCAGTATGTGTCGCTTCAAGATAGCTATCGAGTGTCATGCCATTGTATCCAAGCTGCTGGTCAAATGTTCTGAGAAGCTCATCGATTTGATGCTCGATCATGCATTCAGGAATGTCTATAACAGTTTCATCATAGATCTTGCCGATAATTTCATTCTGAGCTCTATTTTCGTTCTGCTGTCTCTTATTCTTTGTAATATTTTCTTTAATCTCTTCCTTCCACTCCTCGAGAGTGTCATACTCACTGCATTCCTTTGCAAGATCATCATCGATTTCTGGCAGCTCTTCTTCGAGAATTTCGTGAACCTTACATTCAAACTTGACAAGCTCACCAGCTAGCTTTTCTGTAGGATAATCGATAGGGAATGTAACTTCTATCGTTCTTTCCTCTTCAGCTTTTACACCTAAAAGCTGTTCTTCGAAGCCAGGTATAAATTCTCTTGAACCGATCTTAAGCTTGTGTCCCTCTGCTGAGCCACCTTCAAAAGCCACTCCGTCCATATCATATCCCTTGTAGTCAAGAACTACTGTATCGCCTTCTTCTGCAGCCTTGTCTGCATGAAGAAGTCTTGCATTTCTTCTAGCATAGCTTCTTAGCTGAGTATCCATGTCATCGTCAGTAACCTCAGGAATAGGTACCTCTACATGAATTCCAGTATAATTTTCTACTTCTACTTCAGGCTCTGTGATGAACTTGATATTGAATACAAATCCCTTTCCTGATTCGATTTCCTGATCTGTCAGGTCGATTTCTGGATGGTCTACAGGCTCATATCCGATTTCTTCAAGAGCATCTGAATAGTTTTCATTAAATACTTCATTTATAGCATCTTCATAGAATATATCTTTGCCATACTGTGCTTCGATAAGCTTTCTAGGAGCCTTACCTTTTCTGAATCCATTTACTCTGAAAAGATGCTTCTGATCTCTGTAGCATTTGTTGATTGCCTTTTCAAATTCTTCTGCTGTGATTTCCATTGTCATGCTGACAGTGTTGATATCTCTGTTTATGAAATTTGCTTTCATCTTTGCTTTTCCTCCCGCAATTTTTTTCATACCATCGTAAATTATACATTTATTTTTTCGAGTTGTAAAGTGCACATTTGCACGCTATCTCACACTTTTACACACTTTCAGGCACTTTTGGAGCCTCTTCGTGTACTTTTCGCATGCATTCACTGATTTTTTTTATATCTTTGCGCACTTTTTCTATTATCTTACGCGTAAACAAGCCTCGATCAGACCTGCTCGCTTTTGCCCATTTTCTTACGCGTGAACAAGCCTCGATCAAACCTGCTCGCTTTTGCCCATTTTCTTACGCGTAAACAAGCCTCGATCAGACCTGCTCGCTTTTCTCTATTTTCTTACATGTGCGCAAGCATCGATCAGACCTGCTCGCTTTTGCCCATTTTCTTACGCGTGAACAAGCCTCGACCAGATTTGTCCGCTTTTCTTCATCTTCTTACACATGCGCAAGCCTCGATCAGACCTGCTCGCTTACTTCTTTTTCATACTTATTCTTCCTTGCCATCCAGCAATAAAAGCCCTCTATAATACTTAGATTTAAGACCTGGCTTGAGTCCAAATTCCTTGCACAGCTCATCACCTATGTGTCTTACATCATCTATATCTCCCGAGAAAAGCTCAAGCTCAAGCTCATGTATCCTGCATGAACCCGCAGCAGTAATGATCTCACCCTTGTCAAGTGCAGCCTCACATATAGTGCTTCCCGTATCAATTCTCACAGTCTGTCTTGTAAATGAGGTCTCCATAATCCTAGACAGCTGCCTGCCTCCTACAAATTCTATAAGTTCCTTGCCCTTTTCGCTCTCCGAAAATATATCCAGCGTAGGATGAACTAAATCGGGCTCTCCACAAAGCTTAATACTCAATTCTTCTCTCTCATGAAGAGCTTCATCACTTTTGCCTCCCCACTTGAGGGTAGCAACATATCTCCTTCCTTCTTTCCTTATACGAAATGCTGCCTCTACCTCTCGCAGAAGACTATCCTCAGTATCATAATAAATCGCCTGCATCTCAGTTTCTTCAAATGAATCCAGTTCGCCAAATCTGCTGAAATATTCTTCTGTCCACATGTCTTCCTGTACAGCATCATCAGGAATTAGATACTTAAATTCGATTTCCATATAGTCTCCAAATCTGTCTCTAGCATCTTTGTAAGCTGGTTTATAACCACCACCGAAGGTCAGTAATAAAACCTATCTCCTATAGAAGGTGGCGGCGCTGCCTAGTACTGCATCACAAAAGCCTTGTCCCAGCTGTATGCTTCATATGACTTTTGAATAATTTGAATAATGTAATGAATATTGAAAATTCTCACAATTTTGAACAATTTTGAACAATTCTATCATATCATTACTCTTTTTACAAGTATGTTTGTCTTATGCTGGCTGCCAGCCCATTCTCTTGGGAAGCTTGTGGTTGTATTATATCACTTAGCATTCAATCAAACAAGCGTTCTTTTTATTGTAATTTTATTTTAATCTTATGTTCTTTTTATAAATTTCACTCAGCAAATTCGACTCTTATCTTACGCATAGGCATTTCCTTGTCTATGGCAAATTTAAAGCTTATTTGAGGATATTTTTCTGCTAAAAAATGCTTATTTGATTTGTTTAATCCGACCATTGTTGAAAAAGTGTCCGGTGAAGAATAGATCGTGATTTTATTTTTTTTAGGAGCAGCCTCGACATCTGTAATTCCTATAATCTTAAGTTCGTTTTCGATATCGCATCTCAGCATATATGCTTCAGCAAGCTGCCTGAATGCAGGATGATACGTCCCAGCTCCTATCGAGCCTTCTTCATTATTTATATTGTCACTGCTCTTTAATCCTACACGAAGGACTTCTATTCCAGCTCCATAAAATTCTCTGAGCATTTCACTAACTGTCTTCACAGCAGCGTCCTCTTCAAGCGGCTTATATTCTCCCATCTCATACATTCTAAAAAGAGCTGTATCCTTCAGGACAACAGTCGGGTATATTCTGACCATTTCTGGTCCGATCTTAAGAGTTTCCTTCACTGATTCCATACACTTTTCATGTGAATCACCCGGAAGCCCAACCATAAGCTGAATTCCGAGCTTTATGCCTCGTGCTTTTATCTTTTCGCAGCTCTCGTAAACAATTTCCCTGCTGTGTCCTCTGTTTGAAAGCCTCAAGACATCACTGTCAAAAGATTGAACTCCTAGCTCCACAACATCAGTTCCATATTCTACAAGCTGATCAAGAATCTCATCAGTAATATAATCCGGTCTTGTCGACAGGTGTATAGCATTCACAAGCCCCCTGTCTTTATATTCCTTCGCAATCTGAAGATATTGCGCCTGTTTTTTTAGTGGAATCCCAGTAAAGCTTCCCCCAAAGAAAGCTATCTCTATCTCTTTTATATTTGGATTTGCAGTAAGAGTTGACAAGTGTTCCTCGATAATTCGCACAGTCTCTTCCCTATCAGGTGCACTGTCTCTGGCAGTAATTGCATTTTGGTCGCAAAATACGCAGTCATGAGGGCATCCATAATGAGGAACAAATATTGGAATTATAGCATGAGTTTTCATAATTAATATCCTTTCAGATAACGAAGCAGCCCAATACTACCCACGGCTGCGAGCCCAATGATGTCGCTGCTGTACACAATAATATCGCTGCTGCGAGCCCAATGATATCGCTGCTGTATACAATAATATCGCTGCTACGGAAGATAGATAATCGAGCCGATGTCAGTCAGCTCATAATCATCAAAATATCGAACCTCCTTGCCATGCGTCTTTACGAAATCGATTATTTTTTCACAATCCGGATGTGCTGCCAGATTTCCATTAAAATATATCACAGAGTCAATCTCACCTGATGTGCCTCCAATAAAACCATAGTCAAATCCCTCAAGCGCAACATGCCCTTTTTCGATTTTAAGGACATCAATCCTCCTAAGTGACTGCTCCTCGGGATTATTTTCATATTCCTCACATATCATTTCATTATATGCGAGGCATGATTTAACTATCCCGCTGTCTGCCGTAATAATAGCATTGTCTGCAACAACAACACATGAGCATTTCGCATATCCTTGTTTTACGTTGATAATCTCAAGTCCAGCATTTCTGGCATAATCAAGAAGCGATGCTGACGTATATTTTGTATTGTGAATAAAAAATTTATCAGTAGATATGGCATTGTATGCCACGTCATAAGGATATTCATAACCAATCTGCCCCATTTCATATATGATATATCCGCTGAGCAACTCGCTTCTGGCTGCAGGTATGATGGCGCCGCTTTCCGCCTCTTCAGCCTTTCTTTCAAGCTCATCCCTGTATGCCGATTTTAAATCAGGCTCCATCTCGGACGTTTCATCAATAATTAATGTGTCCTTTATTTTGCACATGTAAATATCAGGATGTGTCGAAATAGCTTCATAGACTGTATCAGTTGATTTCACCCTAAAAATAGTATGTCCTGCTGCCTCAAGCTCGCGGATAAGATTTTCCCCTGCTTTCTCCGAAATAAATACTCTGCCCACTGTCAATTATCTCCCTTATTGCATTCACAATATATATTTATCTATTGCATTTACAACGTCTGCATATCAATAATATTCAACTTCTGCGCTCACATTGTCTGCATATCAATAATATTAAACTTCTGCGCTCACATTGTCTGCGTATCAATAATATTCAACTTCTGCACTCACATTGTCTGCGTACCAATAATATTAAACTTTTGCACTCACTATGTTGTTATGTCAATAATATTCACCTCGGGTGGTGACATAAATCTCATATTTATCTTTGACATTCCAAGGCCTCCCGTGACATAAAGCTCTAGCGGACCGCCATCCTCTTCATTCTCTAGTCCTGACATGTCAAGTGAACCGGCATCGAATCCCGTCTCTCCTTTTTCTCCAGAACTTCTGTCCACGATGACTTGATCAAGCTTTTTATCATATACGAGAGAAAATGCACCTCTAACATATTTTTTACCATATGTAGGGAGTATTAAACGATCAAAAATTTTGAGATTTATCTGTCTGCCATGTGTATGACCCGAAAGCATGAGATTTACATTGTAATCTATTATGTCATCGGCCACATCGGGCTCATGGCAAAGAACTATATTATAATCATCGTTGTCAAGATTCTCGGCAGTTGTCACATCACCATATCCGATAAGAATATCATCTATGCCATGAATGACGATATTGCTGCCATCAATCGACACAGATTCGTTGATGAGCGTCACAAATCCGCCATTTTCCATAATTCCCTCATACTCAAATTGCATATCTCCGCCATAATCATGATTTCCGTATACAGCATATTTCCCATAGGTGGCTTTCAACTCATCAAGTATGTCAGAAATCTCGCTAGTGTCTCCTTCATATTCACTTAGATTGTCAACCAGATCACCCAGGAAAAATATAACATCAGGCTTAGCATTGTTTATCGCAGCTGCTGCTTTTCTAAAATCGTTCACAGTATAAAAATCTGAAAAATGTGTGTCTGCAAAGACTGCTATGCGCAAATGATCATCATTTTCCTCAAAATCAAGACTTTCGGAATGATATTCCTGCTCCTTCGTCACAAGTCTTCGTGGCTCTACAAATCTTGCATATCCAAGTGCAATTAAAGTAAGAACTATGATAAAGGCCAAAATTCCACATACAATCTTTACTTTTCTTTTGCGAAGAACACGCCTTGACGCTTCATACTCTTCAATTGAATTGTAATGTGAGCCCATCCCATTCCTTCCCGAATCATATCTATGATTTCGGTGCTCCTCCGATGCTCTTTTTTTCTTGGAGCGATAAGGCCTTGGAGCCTCCGCTTTTCTAGGATTGTATCTATGATTTCTGTTTTGCTGCCTTTTTTTTGTGTGTCCATCTAAATAAACTTTTTCCCGTTTTTCGTTTAGATAGTCACTTTCCTGTTTTCTGTTTAGATAAGCACTTTCCTGTTTTTCATT
>CAVJDC010000036.1:6329-15281 GCA_963648085.1 Anaerovoracaceae bacterium | reverse complement strand
GCAAGTCAAAGAACGAAAGTCAGAGAGCGTAAGCGACGCTTAAACACTGCATGCTACGTCACGCCGCTCCTTGATGTAAACGCAACCATAGAAATGCATGAATTTCTGCATTTCCATGTCGGAACTTTTCGGTTCTTCACGCTTTTCTCGGGGACTTCCCAAAATTACCTTCAGAATTTTTTCACAATTCTGAAGGTAATTTTTTATTTACAGGTATTGAAAAGAGCGATACATGCCTCATGATAAATAATAACTACAAAAATATCAAGAAAGGATTCGTGCATCGCTCTATGTCTAAAAGTTTACTATTTAATTTTGAAATCTCAAACTATTATTTTGAACCTTGTAAGTCTCCAGAGGAGACTGGTTACTGTTCACACCCCACGACAGATCGATTTCTAATCAGGTGTAAAATCTAAAAGAAAGAAAGCAAATCCCGTAACCAATCGGATTTGAATTTACAACATCATTAAAAATGCGAAAAGTGATATTTTTCGATTTTTTTTGCATTTTCCTATTTGTTGTCAAACTAGCTTACTTTCTAGCAAATGAGTCGTTTCGGAGAAATCAATCAGATTTGTCATGCTGCGAAGGCTTATGCCTATCGTAGACAAATTGTGCAGCATAGCAGATGTCGCTGGTGCGAGTATACCTGCAACGCCAAGACCTATCAATGAACCATTAAAACCAATTACAAATCGATAATTTGAGTGGATACGATTCATCAGCTCTTGTGCTATGCGGCGCAAAGCTGCAAGCTCGAAAAGATTTTCACCAGCAATAGTGATATCAGCAATCTCACGTGCGATAGCTGCACCATCACTGATAGCTATACCAACATTTGCTGCAGACAGTGCTGGAGAATCATTTATGCCATCACCTAGCATGATAACTGTATGACCCGCTTCACGCTCCTCTTCGACAAATCTCGCCTTATCCTCAGGAAGAACCTCAGCACGATAATCATCTACTCCGACTTCGGCTGCTATAGCTGCTGCCGTACGCTCACTGTCGCCAGTCAGCATCACTATACGCTTTATACCGAGAGAACGCAATACCTTCATGACATCACATGCCTCCGGACGCAGCGGATCCGCAATGCATATGACAGCCGCAAGTTCACCGCCTATTGCCATATACAGATGAGAAAATTCTGCAGGAAGCTCATCATATTTCTTCTGCTCGTCAGCAGGAATCGTGCATTTTTCATCCTCAAAGATGAAATGTTCACTGCCAATGACAACCTTTCTGCCCTCTACCATACTGAATATACCATGTGCCACTATATATTCTACCTGAGAATGCATTTCCTCATGAGCAAGATTCCTCTCACGTGCAGCACGCACTACAGCATTTGCCATAGAATGCGGAAAATGTTCCTCTAAGCATGCAGCGACGCGAAGCATATCCTCTTCGTCATGACCGCCAAATGGAATAATCTTGGCTACGACAGGACAAGCATGCGTCAGCGTACCGGTTTTGTCTAATACAATAGTATCCGCCTCAGCGACAGCCTCCAGGAACTTGCCTCCCTTGACAGTGATGTGGTACATGCTTGCCTCACGCATCGCAGACAGAACTGCCAGCGGCATTGCAAGCTTAAGTGCACATGAAAAGTCGACCATAAGGACAGATAATGCCCGCGTAATATTTCGAGTCAGCACGTAACTGAGAGCGCTGCCTGCCAGCGTATATGGAACCAGCTTGTCAGCTAGATTTGATGCGCGGCTTTCTGCTGCACTCTTAAGCTGCTCGGATTGCTCTATCATAGAGACAATCTTTTCATAGCGACTCTCGCCCGAGCTTTGAGTAACCTCGATTACGCAGTCGCCTTCCTCGACAACAGTCCCTGCATAAACTTGTGTGCCAGGACGCTTTACCACAGGCATAGATTCGCCAGTGAGCGATGCTTGATTGACCATTACTTCGCCCTCGACAACCTTGCCATCGATAGGAATCACACTTCCCATGCGAACCAATACATGATTGCCCTCTACGACACTCGAAAGCGGTACTAGCACCTCAGCATCATCTGTCTTAAGCCATACACGATCTACATTTAGCGACATGCAGCGTGCCAAGTCGTCAACCGATTTCTTGTGAGTCCACTCTTCAAGCAAATCTCCCAGACTGAGCAGGAAGATGACAGAGCCAGCTGTTGAGAAATCACGGCGTGCCATAGAAATACCAATCGACAGTGCATCCAGAAGCTCTACCTTCATCTCGCCATGAATAAGACGCTTAAATCCACGGCCTAGGAACGGCAGCGACATCCAGATTGTACGTGCTATCCGGAGCGGTGCTGGCAAGAAGAGCGTAGAAGCAAATTTTGCTGCCACCTTTCCCACAAGCTTTTCCTGATATTCACGATTGAGTGCCCGACCGCTGCCAGTAGTTGTAAGTGCTGTAACAGAAGGTGCATCATAGCTAAATCTAGATATCGCTTTGATGACGCTGTCACGCTCGCCGACATAACGAATCACCGCACAGCAGGTGCGCTCGTGTACGACAGCATGGAGCACACCAGGCTGCGATTGTAAATATGCTTCCAGCAAATCAGCCTGTTCTAGGGTCATGCGATATTGCTTCATACGCACGCGAAGTCGACCATTACTTTCGTGTTCAATGAATGCTTTCATAGTCTTTAATTACGCCTCTTCTCCAGCTGCGTCTTCGATTACTTCTGCTTTAATTTCTCCTTTAGACTCTTCAGTTTCGTCTTCTATTTCTTCCTTTACTTCAGCATCTTCAACTGCCTTAGCCTCTTCCTCAGCAGCACGCTTCTCATTTATATCCTGCGCAGAAGCCAAAATGTCACCTGCATTTTCCTTGACACAGTCAACAGTGTTCATGACACAATCCTTCATGCGAAGAACAGACGCTGTAGCATGAGTGTAAACCTTCTTTGCGTCCTTACTGCTTAGCAGCTTGATGCCAGCAGATCCAAATAAAGTACCGCCTACAAATAATGCAAATTTCATATAATTTTTCATGATATACCTCCTTTAGATTGTAACTCTGATATGTGTTATATGCCCTCCGCCTAAAACGGAGAACGGAGTCCTCTTAACTGTTTTAAAGCACTTTTAAAACAGCACCTTAACTTTTTTCATAATAGCACCGCTTCACGCGGTTAGTCTATGCTAAAATTAGCCAAAAAACGGCTGTTTTTCGCCATTTTTCGTTTGTTTATATCAACAGTTGCATGGCGTTAATTTCTATAAAATAAGTCTTCATTTATTTGGCTCTATAATCTTCATTTTCGACAGCAATTGCAATAACTTAGGCATGCGTAAGAGTAATTTAATTCACCATTACTTATTAAGACACAGCTTCATGCGTTGGTACCGCGTGGTTGACTTTGCCTAACTATTGAAAAAAACAATGTCCAAAAAACAATGCCCAAAGAAAACAATGCCGCAACATAATGTGCAGTTCGTGCACTTTTTGTCACAGCATAAGTCATTTCACTTTCCCTATCACGATGCGCTTTGGGCATGCCTCTCTGCCAGGCACAACACACTGCCAGGCACAACACACTGCCAGGCAAAACGCACTGCCAGGCACATCACACCACATTGCCAGCCATTCCGCATCCTCACCTCGCTGACAGTCATGACGGACCTCTTTATAAGCTTCTATATTTAGGTTCGTTATGGTTAGCCGCAGAGCAAACCACACAGACTGCATCAGCAATTCACTATCGAAGACCCACCCAACTATTTGTGAAGAAAAGAAAACAAGCCCTTTTTCTTATATGGCTCCTTTTTGCAAGATGTCATCTGATATCCAGTCGCGTCAATCGTACTGCGTAAGTCCTGCTCATCAATGTCCTGCTCAGTGAGTATAACTGTCTCTCCTTTGCTGTGCGATGACGTAATCTTTTTTACGTCAAACTCTTTTCTAATAGCGTCATTGACATGACTTTCGCACATCCCACACATCATACCTTCAATTCCTAAAGTGATTTTCAACATGACTGTGATGCTCCTTTCTACTACAATGTATTTATGGTTAATATCCCTTATAACCAACAATATCCCTTGCAGCCAATATACCTTATAACCAACAATATCCATTACAACCAGTAATGTCCATTGCAACCAGTAATATCCCTTACAACCAGTAGGAAATTATCAATTTTGTTGCTTAAGCTGTTATAATGTTGGAGCAATCGGTATATCGGCTTCCTTTCCTAATATACAATATCTCCAAGATACAATTCTATATATAATATCTCCAAAGTGGTTAGTTTTTACTAACTTGAGTATAGCACAAGACGCCGCAAATTTCAACATCCATGCTGCAAAAATCGCATATGGCACTCACAGTAACTCTGACTGTAAAAGGTCAGAGCTTTTTTGCGTGGTAAAGCTTGGAAAAACGAGACACAAATTGTATAATGAAAGTATATGTTTGTCAAGAATTTGCAGGAGGAGAAAATGAAGAAGAGTGCCAGAGTGCTTTCAATCATAATAATCGCGATGCTAATTTGTTCTACAGCGTCTTTTTCTGCGGGTAGAATTTCTATCCGACCGGCGGAGGCTAAGGAAACTGCTAGTGAAGTGACTGAGGCAAATGAGGCTGCTAGCGAGGTGACTGAGGCAAATGAGGCTGCTAGTAAAAATTCTGATGCTAGGATGAACGATGCCAAAACGGATGCCGGCAAGGGTGACGATAGCAGGGCGGCTTCTGACATAAAGTCGGCTGAAGCCAAAACGGATGCCGGCAAGGGTGACGATAGCAAGGCGGCTTCTGACATGAAATCGGCTGATGCCAATGCGACAGTTGGCGGAGATGCTGATGGTGACGAAGCAAATTCATCTGTAAGCGCATCTGTAAGTGTAAGTTATCAGGCGGCT
This sequence comes from Anaerovoracaceae bacterium, assembly GCA_963648085.1. Classification (GTDB taxonomy): domain Bacteria; phylum Bacillota; class Clostridia; order Peptostreptococcales; family Anaerovoracaceae; genus Alangreenwoodia. The sequence continues at coordinate 10,419 of CAVJDC010000036.1, read as the reverse complement.
AGCATACAGACACAGATTATTGATGGGCAGAGCTGGCTATTTTTGCCTTCAGATGCGGACAGACATAATCTAAAGCTTGATTTCAGCAAAAGCAGCGTCGAGGTTTTCGGTGACGCTGCAGGGAAAAAAATAAATGTAAGCAGCGGAAGTGAGTTTGATGTGACTTCTCTCTTTGAAAGTGAACCATCAGATGGAATTTATAGACTGAGGTTTGACGATACTCCAGTAAATATAATGTTTTCAGAAAATATTGCTTCCGTTTACATAAAAAGTAAGGATGCTGCAAAGAATCGCATCTGGGTCGAGAATGACAAAAAAAATAAGGCAAAGGGCTCGATGAGGATGATAAATGCTGATGGTTCTATAGTGTATGACGGAGATCTTACGCAGATCAAGGGCAGAGGCAACTCAAGCTGGAATTGTATAAAAAAGCCATATCAGATAAAGCTTGCCGAATCGACTGATTTGCAGGAAACGGGAAAAAGCTCAGAGAAAAACAAGACATGGGTTCTCCTCGCTGGGTATACGGATCATACTCTTCTTCACAATCAATTTACGTATGAAGCTGCAGAAGCTATGGGACTCAAGTATACACCGCATTGCAGACAGATAAACTTATATTATGACGGAGAATATAGGGGTGTGTATCTTTTGATAGAAAAGACGGAGGTAGGTGAAGGGAGAGTCGAGGTCGAAGATCTTGAAAAGGATACAGAAGATGTAAATTCAGACATATCAGATTTTGACATTTTGAGTCAGGTCGAAATGAAACTAAGTCAGGGGACAGCGTGCCATTATATCGATAAACTCAAGAAAACAGATGATGTCACGGGAGGATATCTGCTTGAAATGGATTTTACAGACAGAGCTGCCGAAGAAAAATCATGGTTTACGACTAGTAAGGGTCAGTCTGTCGTGGTGAAATCGCCGGAGTACGTGCCAAAGGAAAATATGGAATATATAGCGGGCTTGTATCAAGAGTTTGAAGATGCTATTTACAATGGAGGCATAAACCCGACAAATCATAAAAGCTATATAGATATGATAGATGCTGAATCCCTCGCAAAGGTATATATTCTCGAAGAGTTATCGATGGATATCGATGCATTTTCAAGCTCCAATTATATCTATAAAAAAGCTGGAAAGAGCTCAAGGCTGACATTTGGGCCAGTATGGGATTTTGACACCGGATATGGTGATTTGAAAAGCAGCTCAGGACAGATGGCAAATATTGAATGCCTTGGGGCAGCAAATTCGGAGCTTATGAAGGTTATGCTTAAGATTCCTTCTTTCCAGAATACTGTTAAAGAGGTTTACAACAGATATTTTGGGAAAATAAAAGAGGTAAACGGAGCTGCTTTAGAGAAACACATGCAGGAGATAGCAGCAGCGACGCGCATGAATTCTGTGCTTTGGCCGAAAAATACAACCTCAGACGGCAGCCAGGCACAGGCACAGCTTCAGAATTTTATAAATCTCAGAAGTTCTTATCTATATTACACCATCAACGAATGGGATGGAACACCGATCACATCATATGATTTTTATGATGTACACACCTCAGACTGGTATGTCGAAGATGTGAGATATGCAGCAAAAAATGGAATCTTTAATGGCACGAACCCAGGATATTTTTCGCCAAAATCAAATATGACCAGGGCAATGGCAGTGACTATTCTTTATAGAATCTCTGGGAGCCCAGAAATTTCTGCGAAAGTAGGCGAAGACAAAATTTTCGACGACGTAGTGCATGGCGCGTGGTATGATGATGCAGTCACATGGGCGGTGAGTGAAGGCATAGTTAATGGTACTGGAAATGGAAAATTTTCACCAAATCGGCAGATTTCGCGACAAGATTTTGTATCGATGCTGTACCGATATAAAATGTCTGATTTATCAGCAGAGACAACAACAGTCGATACGGGCGAGCAGGTGAGTGCAAAAGCGACACTTGCCAATATGGGCGAGACTGCTGCAGAGACAACACCTGTCGACACGGTAGGACATGCTGCTGCAAAAACGACACTTGCCAAAACAGCTAAAATAGCAATCCAAAATCCAGTAGCTGAAAAAATCTCGAAGTACGAAAACCTGAAAAATTTTAAAGATTTCGACAGCATAAGCGACTACGCACTTGAAGCAATCAGCTGGAGTGTTGAAAATGGCATAATAGAAGGCAATGACAGAAACATGATCAGTCCGACTGCGACTGTAAACAGAGCCCAGGCAGCTGCGATTATACACAGGATGATGCAGCAGCTGCATCCCTGCTTGATATAAAACAAAAATAGAAAAGGATTCGAAGGGTAAGCCTTCTGCTGTCTTAGGAGTCATCTGCGGCATGTCAAATGCTGCATATCAAAGACCTGATGGAGTCTGTGTAATTCCGATAACTGCATTGAAGGATTAATAAAGTAAAAGAATATAAAACAAAAGAATATAAAACAAAAGAATATAAGTAATTGAGACTGTCGAATTAACGACTTTTGAACGTTAATTCGGCAGCCTCTTTTTTTCTAGTTACCGTTCATCCATTTTTTTATATGGTCGCTGGTCTTGTACGCACTGGTAAGCAGGACGCATGATCTTGTGATTTCCTCCGAGTTCTTCGATTCTGTGGGCGCACCAGCCTGAGATTCTTGCGCATGCAAAGATAGGAGTGGCAAGATCCCTTGGGATATTGAGTGCGTCATATACAAAGCCTGAATAGAGATCGACATTCGCTGGAAGAACAACATCTAGACCAGTAGCTTCTGAGAAGATCTCTGACCCCTTAGTTTCTATGAAATCGTAAAGCATGAAATCATCCATGAGATTGTTTTTTTCGGCAAGCATGCGAGCCATTTTCTTGAGCAGCTGAGCACGAGGATCTGTAATTGTATATATGGCATGACCAAGACCATAAATAAGGCCTGAACCGTCATTTGCTTCGCCTTTTATGACACGTTGAAGATATTCTTCTACCTTCTTGAAATTTGTGATGTCATATACATTTTCCTTGAGATCATGAATCATATTGATAACAGCGTGATTTGCTCCGCCGTGACGAGGACCCTTAAGAGAGCCTACTGCAGCAGCGATAGCAGAGTATGTATCCGTGCCTGTCGATGACACAAGGTGGGTAGTGAAGCTTGAGTTGTTTCCGCCACCGTGATCGGCATGAAGTATCAATGAAATATCAAGTAGTCTGGCTTCTAATGTAGTATACTCTCCGAGAGGTCTGATCAGACGCAGGATGTTCTCTGCTGTAGACAAAGTTTCCATCGGATAGTGCAGATGGAGAGATAAATTGTCAAAATGTGACTTTTTCGCCTGATATGAATAAGCAGCAATCGTAGAGAATGATGCAATAAGGTTGATAGACTGTCTGATAACATTCTGTATCGAAGTGTCATCGGGTCTTTCATCGTAAGGATACATAGATAGCACACTTATTGCAATCTGGTTCATAATGCTCGGAGAAGGATTTGCCATGATGACATCTCTAGTAAATAAAGGCGGCAGCCTTCTGAGTCCTCCAAGAAGCTTAGTATATCTTTGGAGCTGCTCATGGTTTGGGAGCTCTCCAAACATCAGAAGATAGCTGACCTCCTCATATCCGAAGCGCTGTTCTTCAATAACTGCATTTACAATATCCTCGATATCAATTCCACGATAATACAACTTGCCGGGCTTCGAGAGCTTATTTCCATTCTCATCTATATCATAACCCTGAACATCTGCGATATTTGTAAGACCCACAAGCACACCTGTGCCATTTTTATTTCTTAGGCCCATCTTTACTTCGTGGACGTCATAAAGATTTTTGTCGATAAAGTTGTTGTCATTGACAGCGGGCGATACACTAGCGATAAATTCGCGCTCAAGATGCTGAATATCGTCAGAGTGAAAGCCTGTGATATTGGATGAAGTTGAGTTGCTTATACTTAGCATAGCTGATCCCCCTTACTTTTATTAAAAATATCGAACATTTTCCTGCTATATACCAAAATACTATATATCAAAAGCACTTACGTTCCCTTCGTCATCCCAATGTCTGATAACAGCAGTCGTCATCGCCGGCATTGCAAATATCTGATAACAGCAGTCG
>CAVJDC010000036.1:0-6313 GCA_963648085.1 Anaerovoracaceae bacterium | reverse complement strand
AAATATCTGATAACAGCAGTCGTCATCGCCGGCATTGCAAATATCTGATAACAGCAGTCGTCATCGCCGGCGTTGTAAATTGTTGACATCAGTACCAGAAAAAAGAAATCTATGAGGGTGACATCGGGCATTTAGCGGTATGACAGATTGAATATGCAAACTTTTGATTTATTTTATATGTAAAATGCAATAATATCAATCATAATATCGAATTTTATTGCATTTTTCGCTAGAGCAGCCCTTTTGCTAGAGCAGCCTCTTCGCTAGAACAGCCCCTTCGCTAGAGCAGCCTCTTTGCTAGAGCAGCCTCTTTGCTAGAGCAGCCTCTTTGCTAGAGCAGCCTCTTCGCTAGAGCAGCCTCTTTGCTAGAGCAGCCTTTTTTACTGGAGCGTCTTTTTTACTAGTTCCCTCTTTTTTATCAAAGCATTCTCTTGAGATATTGACCTGTGTATGACTCAGCGCACTTTGCGACTTCCTCTGGAGTGCCAGAGACGACAATAGTGCCGCCGCGGTCTCCGCCGTCAGGACCAAGATCGATGATGTAATCTGCAGTCTTGATGACGTCGAGATTGTGCTCGATGACAACTACGGTATTTCCAGCTTCTGTAAGCTTCTGCAGCACATCTACAAGCCTGTCGACATCGGCAAAGTGAAGACCAGTAGTAGGTTCATCGAGGATATATATGGTATTTCCTGTCATACGCTTTGAAAGCTCCGATGCAAGCTTGATTCGCTGAGCCTCGCCCCCCGAAAGCTGCGTAGACGGCTGACCAAGTTTGATATATCCAAGACCCACATCACAGAGAGTCTGCATATGACGCTTGATAGCGGGAATATTTTCAAAAAATTCAAGTGCTTCTTCGATATTCATATCGAGCACGTCAAATATGCTCTTGCCCTTATACTTTGCTTCAAGAGTCTCGCGGTTGTAGCGCTTTCCGCCGCAAACCTCGCAAGGAACGTATACATCTGGCAGAAAGTTCATCTCTATCTTTATGATCCCGTCGCCAGAGCAAGCCTCGCATCTGCCGCCTTTTACATTAAAACTGAAGCGTCCCTTCCCAAATCCACGCATCTTGGCTTCAGGTGTCTGTGCGAAAAGATCGCGTATGTGAGTGAAAACACCAGTATAAGTGGCCGGATTTGAACGAGGTGTGCGCCCGATAGGTGATTGGTCAATATTTATAATTTTATCTATCTTTTCATATCCTGAGATTGAATCGCAAAGTCCTGGTTTTTCTTTTGATCTGTTTATCTTGGCGGCAAGATTCTTGTAGAGAACTTCATTTATGAGACTGCTCTTGCCAGAGCCTGATACACCAGTGACGCACGTCATCATGCCAAGAGGTATGTCGACATCGATTCCTTGAAGATTGTTCTGGCGAGCACCTTTGATGCTTATAAAGCTGCCATTTCCTTTTCGACGCTCAGTAGGGACAGGAATTTTTTTCGCACCGCTTAGATATTGGCCTGTGAGAGATTCCTCGCAAAGCTTAATCTCTTCAGCATTTCCCACAGCGACAACCTCACCCCCGTGAAGTCCCGCACCAGGACCCATATCTATGATATAATCCGCTGCATACATGGTATCTTCGTCATGCTCTACGACAAGAAGAGTGTTTCCAATATCTGTAAGATGCCGTAAAGTAGCGAGCAGCTTGTCATTGTCCTTTTGATGAAGACCGATGCTTGGTTCGTCTAGGATATATAGCACACCTACAAGTCCGGAGCCTATCTGAGTGGCAAGTCTGATACGCTGAGATTCACCGCCGGAAAGAGTGGCTGATGAGCGAGATAGCGTAAGATACTCGAGCCCTACATCCGAAAGAAACTGAAGCCTGCTTCTGATCTCCTTGATGACCTGCGCCGCAATCACCTGTTCTTTTTTGGTGAGCCTAAGCGCGTTTATAAACTTAAGAGAGTCTCGTACAGGCATATGGCAAAATTCCATGATATTTATTCCGCCCACCGTGACAGCCAAAACCTCAGGCATTAGTCTCTCACCGCTGCAGACGCTGCAGGAGCTTAGAGTCATATATTTTTCAATCTTTTCCTTTATAAATTCTGAATTTGTCTCACGGTAACGCCTTTCAAGATTCGGAATAATGCCTTCATAGCGCTGATTTCTATGTGTGATCATACCTGTCGTTCTACTCTGATATGAATATTCTATCTTGCGTCCATTTGTACCATACATAAGCTCCTTACGGAATTTCTTTGGAAGCTTTTCATATGGCAGGGAAATGTCCACCCCAAGGTCTTCAGCAAGGGCGGCTGTACTTTTTGAATAGTATGACATCTCATCAAACATGTTGAAAGATTTTCCAAGCGCCCCGTCAGAGAGACTCTTAGTCTGGTCTTCCACGAGAATGTCAGGATCAACTCGCTGGATAAATCCTAGACCGCTGCATTCGGGACAAGCGCCAAATGGGCTATTAAAAGAGAAAGTGCGTGGTTCCATTTCAGTGATTGCTGAGCCGTGGTCGGGACATACGAATTTTGTGCTGAAAATAACATCCTCGGATTTTTTATGATTTCTTTCGCTGTCTTCTCCATTGATGCTGTCGTCTTTACTTGCACTTCCATTGGGATCGCCACCTGCGCTTGCATTTTCGTAGACATCACTGCCTGCACCTGTATATCCATTGCTATTTCCATTCTTACCATAGCTTCCGTCGTCTGCAGTGTTCTTTCCACTAGTGCTGCCAGGAGTATCTCTGTAGGTAAAATTTACGATCATAAGACCATCGCCTTCATTTAGAGCGAGCTCGACAGATTCAGAAAGTCTGCTTTCTATGCCTGGTTTGACTACGAGCCTGTCTACCACAATCTCGATAGTGTGCTTGTAAGTCTTCTCAAGGATAATCTCGTCGGAAGAGAGATCATAAATAGTTCCGTCAACTCTGACACGCGTAAAGCCTTCTTTTCTGATCCTTTCCAAAAGCTTCTTGTGCTCACCCTTCTGCTGTCGTACCGCTGGTGCAATAATGACAGCCTTTGTACGCTCTGGATATTCCATGATGATATCTACAATCTGATCGACAGACTGGCTCTTTATCTCTTGACCGCATACAGGACAGTGTGGAATGCCGATTCGAGAGTACATCAGTCTTAGATAGTCATAAATCTCAGTAACAGTGCCGACGATAGAGCGAGGATTCTTTGAAGTAGTCTTCTGACTTATGGAAATAGCAGGTGAGAGACCCTCAATATAGTCGACATCAGGCTTTTCCATCTGCCCAAGAAACTGCCTTGCATAAGCAGATACACTTTCCATATATCTTCGCTGGCCTTCTGCATAGACTGTATCAAATGCAAGCGTAGATTTTCCTGAGCCAGATAGACCAGTAATGACTACAAGCTTGTCCCTAGGAATGGAAACATCGATGTTCTTGAGATTGTTTTCCCTTGCACCTTTTACTATAATATACTTTCTACTGTCAGTTCCATCACTGGAATCCTTAGAATAGTTTGCGAAATAGTTTGCCCTAGGAGCTGTATCTAGGTTCTTGGCACGCCCAACATTGAAATCATCATCAAGGCTAGTGCCAAGCCCAGCACCGAGTTCAGCACCAAGGCTAGCACCAAGTCCAGCACCGAGCTCAGCACTGAGTTCAGCATCGAGTCCAGCATCAAGGCTAGTGCCAAGCCCAGCACCGAGCTCAGCACCGATGCCACTTCTGGGCTCGGTGTCGAGTTCCTTGCCAACGTCTTCAGTTATTCCTGTTTTTTTCTTATATATAAAATCATCTTGTGACATAAATTTCTCCTTTAAACAAGCACTAGTAAGCAAGTGCCAGCAAGCAAACCATAGTAAGCAGTCACTAGTAAACAAGCACTAGTAAGCAAGTGCTAGCAAGCAAATATTAGCAAGCAAGCACTGGTAAGCAAATACTAGCAAACAAACCCTAACCGACCATGCACTTTAATCCGTCTGGCTAAGCCACTCATTTTATCTACAGCCTAACCTTTATATCAAACAATATATCTCTGAGATGAGCCGCTTGCTCGAACTGGAGCGAAGCTGCAGCAGCCCGCATCTCACCTTCAATCTTCTTGGCATAAGTCTGAAGCTCTTTCTTTGTCATCTCCGAAGGCTTGATGTCAGTCATGAGAAGATCGGCTTCTGCAGGAGCTTCTGTAGCTCTGACTGCAGGACGTACAGCTTTCTGTACAGACCTAGGAGTGATGCCATGCTCTTTGTTGTATGCATCCTGAATGTCACGTCTTCTCTGAGTTTCGTCGATAGTATACTGCATCTGAGGACTGATCGAATCACCATACATGATGACATGTCCATGTGAGTTTCGTGCAGCTCTGCCTACAGTCTGAATCAATGAAGTCTGATTTCTGAGAAATCCCTGCTTGTCCGCATCGAGAATGGCGACTAGCGAAACCTCAGGAATATCAAGTCCTTCACGAAGGAGATTTATCCCTACAAGCACATCAAACTCGCCCTGGCGCATATCGCGTATAATCTCAGTCCTTTCAAGAGTGTCAATATCAGAGTGAAGATAGCGCACACGGATGCCAGCTTCTTTTAGATAATCAGTAAGACTCTCGGCCATCTTTTTCGTAAGCGTAGTGACGAGAACTCTTTCTCCTGCCTCTACAGTTTTGTTTACTTCCCCGATAAGATCGTCAATCTGCCCTTCAGTAGGGCGTACCTCAATTGGCGGATCAAGCAGACCAGTAGGTCTGATAATTTGCTCGACTATAGTGTGTTCACTTTGCTCGATTTCGTACTCGTTTGGCGTAGCACTGATGTATACAATTTGATTTATGAGACTCTCAAATTCAGAAAAATTCAGTGGTCTATTGTCAAGTGCAGACGGAAGTCTGAATCCATAGTCCACAAGAGACTGCTTTCTCGAACGATCCCCTGCGTACATTCCTCTGACTTGAGGAAGCATAGCATGTGATTCGTCTACTAAAATAAGCAAGTCATCAGGGAAATAATCTATCAGTGTATAAGGTCGGGTACCTGCAGGCAGTCCCGTGAGATGTCTCGAATAATTCTCAATCCCCTTGCATGTGCCAACTTCACGCAGCATTTCAATATCATATCTTGTGCGCTGCTCGATACGCTGTGCCTCAAGCAGCTTTCCCTGCTCGTTGAACTCCTTGATTCTATCCTCAAGCTCAGCCTCGATAGAATCGCATGCTTTCAGAAGCTGTTCCTGAGAGGTGACATAATGAGATGCTGGAAAAATACAGATATGATTTCTCGTGCCTGTAATCTCGCCAGTGAGAGGGTCGATTTCCTTTATAGAATCAATCTCATCGCCGAAAAGCTCTACTCGAACGGCATTTTCAGCTCCTGCAGGGTAGATATCCACGATGTCACCGCGAACTCGGAATGTGCCGCGTTCAAATGCGATATCATTCCTTGTATACTGATTCTTCACTAGATCCATCATGATCTCGTTTCTGTCCTTTTCCATGCCAGTGCGAAGAGAAATCATCTGCTCTTCATATGCATCAGGATTTCCTAGACCATATATACATGAAACGCTGGCAACTATGATGACGTCGCGTCTCTCAAACAGCGCAGCTGTGGCGGAGTGACGGAGCTTTTCTATTTCCTGATTTATATCAGAATCCTTTTCAATATAAGTATCTGTGGAAGGAACATAAGCTTCCGGCTGATAATAGTCGTAATATGAAACAAAATACTCTACTGAGTTTTCTGGGAAAAATTCCTTGAATTCGCCGTAAAGCTGAGCAGCAAGCGTCTTGTTGTGTGACATGATAAGTGTAGGGCGCTGAATCTTTTCTATCAGCTTGGCCATAGTAAAGGTCTTGCCAGAGCCTGTGACGCCCATAAGCGTCTGAGCTTTTTTTCCGGCACGAATGCCTTCAGCCAGCTTCTCTATAGCCTGCGGCTGGTCACCCGTAGGCTCAAAATTTGAATGAACCTTAAAAATATCCATAAATACACCTTTCCATGCAGCAAATAACATTCACCATTCCCAAACAGTAAATAGCCGTTGCTGCTCCCACGAGACAAATATCACTCGCTGCTCCTACATAGCACACATAGCAAATGTCCATCAGTTTTTTCGTATAGCAAACAACATTCACTATTATCACATAGCAAACAACATTCACTATTCCCACATAGCAAACAACATTCACTATTCCCACACAGCAAACAACATTCACTATTCTCACACAGCAAACGACATTCACCATTCCCACACAGCAAATAGCCGTTGCTGCTCTCACGAGACAAATATCATTCACTGTTCCCGCGAGGCAAATAGCCGTTGCTGCTCTCACGAGACAAATATCATTCACTGTTCCCGCGAGG
>CAVJDC010000035.1:0-15387 GCA_963648085.1 Anaerovoracaceae bacterium | reverse complement strand
GCCGGTTGCTGACAGGAAAAAAGCATACTGGAGCTGAAGCTGCGCCGGTTGCTGACAGGAAAAAAGCATACTGGAGCTGAAGCTGCGCCGGTTGCTGACAGGAAAAAAGCATACTGGAGCTGAAGCTGCGCCGGTTGCTGACAGGAAAAAAGCATACTGGAGCTGAAGCTGCGCCGGTTGCTGACAGGAAAAAAGCATACTGGAGCTGAAGCTGCGCCGGTTGCTGACAGGAAAAAAGCATACTGGAGCTGAAGCTGCGCCGGTTGCTGACAGGAAAAAAGCATACTGGAGCTGAAGCTGCGCCGGTTGCTGACAGGAAAAAAGCATACTGGAGCTGAAGCTGCGCCGGTTGCTGACAGGAAAAAAGCATACTGGAGCTGAAGCTGCGCCGGTTGCTGACAGGAAAAAAGCATACTGGAGCTGAAGCTGCGCCGGTTGCTGATGGGAAGGACATATAATGAATATAAATGAACAGCTTGCGAAGGAATTTGGGATAAGATCTTCTGCGATTGAGCAGACAGTAGCTCTCATCGACGAAGGAAATACTATTCCATTTATTGCCAGATACAGAAAAGAAGTTACAGGCGGGATGTCTGATGTCATTTTAAGAGATCTCGACGAGAGACTGAAGTATCTTAGAGGGCTTGAGGAGAGAAAGGCTGAAGTAATCAAGCTCATAGAAGAGCAGGGCAAGCTTACTGATGAGCTTAAAGCTGAAATCGAAGCTGCAGAGATTCTCCAGAGGGTAGAAGACCTGTACAAGCCATTTAAACAGAAGAAAACTACTCGTGCAGGGAAAGCAAAGGCTAAGGGACTTGAACCTCTTGCGGACATTATTTGGGCGCAGGAAGCAGAGAGCGGAGATGTACTTGACGCAGCTGCGGCATATGTAAATACTGAGCCTGAAGTACCTGAGCTCGAGGTGGCAAGTGCGCAGGATGCGTTTGCCGGTGCATGTGATATTATTGCAGAAAAAATTGCAGACGACCCAGACATTACAGACACGATCAGAAATTATACGAGGGCTGTTGCTGTGATCGCCTCAGAAGCGACAGATCCTGAAGAGCAGACTGTATATGACATGTATTATGAATATGCAGAGCAAGTCGCAAAGATTCCTGACCACAGAGTGCTTGCCGTAAACAGGGGTGAAAAGGAAAAGAAGCTTAAGGTTAAGCTAAATATTGAAAATGAGGCTGTGTATGCAAAGATTGCAGAGTCGGTGATTACAAATGAAAAGAGCATCTATCATGAAGCACTTCTCGAAACTATTGCTGACGCATACAAGCGGCTCATGGCACCGTCTCTTGAGCGTGAAATAAGAAATGAACTTACTGAGCGCGCCGAAAAGTCGGCTGTAAAAGTATTTTCAAAGAATACAGAAAATCTTTTGATGGCTCCTCCTGTAAAAAATGCCAGAGTTCTTGCGATAGACCCAGGTTACAGGACGGGATGCAAGGTAGCGGCACTTAGTGATACAGGTAAGCTTCTCGCATATGCAACTATTTATCCGACAATGCCGAAAAATGATATTGCCGGCGCAGAGCGTGTCATTACAAAGCTGATCGAGCGCTTCAACCTAAATACTGTCGTAATAGGCAACGGCACGGCCTCAAGAGAAACTGAGAAATTTGTCGCTGATTATATTGCTAAGACAGGAAAGGATATTAAATATACATTCGTAAGCGAAGCAGGTGCTTCTGTCTACTCAGCATCTAAGCTTGCTAGTGAGGAATATCCTGATCTTGATGTCACCACAAGGGGTGCGATGTCTATAGGAAGACGTCTGCAAGACCCGCTTGCCGAATTAGTAAAGGTTCCGCCAAGAAGCATCGGTGTGGGTCAATATCAGCATGACATAAATCAGGGAGTTCTCGACAGCGCTCTTACAGGAGTCGTTGAAGACTGTGTAAATAGAGTTGGAGTCGACCTGAATACAGCATCTGCATCGCTGCTCTCTTACATCGCAGGCATAAATTCCGGCATTGCGAAGAATATCGTAAAATATCGCGAAGAAAATGGTGCATTTACAGATAGAAAGCAGCTTCTCAAGGTTTCGAAGCTCGGTGAAAAGACATTTAAACAGTGTGCAGGATTTATGCGCATTACTGATGCCGAAAATCCACTCGACTCCACAGCAGTTCATCCTGAATCTTATGAAATTGCAGAAAGGATGCTTGAAAAGCTTGGAATTGACAAATCGCAGATATCTGCAGGCGGTGCAGGCGAGATCGAAGAACGTATACGCGAAGTGTATCCGGCAGACGGCGGTGCTAGCGTTGCTGCAGCAGGTGCCGGTTCTGTGGGCGATAGTGCGAACGAAAATGGCAGTGCAGCGCGTGACGGCGTTGCGGAAGGCGCAGCGGGCGCTGGCGAGAGTGGCAAGAATGGCGCAAATGGCGCAGCGGGCGCTGGCGAAAGTGGCAAGAATGGCAAAAATGACAAGCGTGACAATAGCAAAAATAAAGGAAAATCAGAAAGACAGCTTCCTGCAAATGGATTTGCGGCTCTTGCAGTTCTTCTTGAGGATGAAGAATTCACTGGAAAGAAAAAAGGGAAGAATAATCGCAGAGAGGAACGCAGAAAGAAGCAGGAGGAAGAACGTGAAAAGAAGCGCCTTGCAGCATTAGAAAAGGCAGAGCAGCAGAAGAAACAGGCAAAGCTTAAGAAGAGTCTCGAGCTTATGGCTGAGGATCTCGGTGTGGGAGTCATGACGCTTACAGATATCGTAGATGAAATCAGAAAGCCCGCAAGAGACCCTAGAGAATCTATGCCAGGAGTTGTTTTCAGACAGGACGTTCTCAGTCTTGAAGACCTTAAGGAAGGCATGGAGATGACAGGCACTGTAAGAAATGTAGTGGATTTCGGAGCATTCGTGGACATCGGTGTGAAGACAGATGGACTTGTCCATATTTCAGAGCTCAGCGATAAGTTCATCAAGCATCCTATGGATGTAGTGAGCGTAGGTGACGTAGTCAAGGTTCGCATCCTAGATGTTGATGCAGAGCGCCACAAGGTCGCACTTACTATGAAAATAAAGTAAGATAGTATGTGAAAATACGCAGCTCGCATACCTCCTATTGAAAATCTTAGTGCGTGTATCCCAAAACCGAATTATTTTCATTTTTGAAAAGTAGATGGCTGCTCTGCCAGCCAGTACGCAATATCTATGATTTGAATACCTTCGTGTTGGTACTCTTCATCTTTGATTTTGGCAAGCACAATCTTAGGAAGCGTACTTAATCTGGAACAGAGTGCTTACAACAACAAAAACCTCCTGTGGTAAAGTTATTTACCATAGGAGGTTTTTTACAATATCCGGTTTTTTTCAAAAACAAAATTTTCACACAATTCGATTTGAAATAGTTTGTTTTGGTTGGTGATGTTTATTGTATACTTAGTACAAAAATAAAACATATGCGAATAGTTGTAATAACGATGTCAAAATGGTAAAATGAGGTTGCACGGTGTGCAGCTAAGGAAAGTTGGGCTGCGCTAGCCGGCTAAATCATTATAAATTACAGAGGAGGTATATTCTTATGCAGGCTTATAACAGCAAAAAAATCAGAAACATTGCGCTTATCGGACATGGTGGATGCGGTAAGACTACTCTTATCGAGGAGATTCTTTTTTCACAGAAGATCACTTCAAGAGTAGGTTCAGTTATAGACGGAAATACAGTATCCGACTATGACAAGATGGAGATTGAAAGAGGAAATTCAATCAATATGTCAATGATTCCTGTAGAATACAAGGGCGTGAAGATAAACTTCATCGACACACCGGGTCTCCTCGATTTTTCTATGGAAATGTATTCTGCTTTGCAGGCATGTGAAGCTGCTCTCATCATCGTAGATGCGGGAGCAGGCGTGCAGGTTGGTACAGAAAAGGCATGGCAGGCATGCAAAGAGATGAACAAGCCTGCGTTTATTATGGTTAGATGCAAGGATAAGGACGAATATAATTTCGACGAGCTCGCTGACGCTATCAGCTCAAAGTTTGGCGGTGCGTGCGTGCCTGCAGCATATCCTCTAACTGACGACATGACAGAGGCCTTCAATGAACTCATCGCAGAGACTGACGAAGCGCTTATGAATAAGTATTTTGAAGAAGGCGAATTTACCGATGCAGAATTTTTACAGGGGCTTAGAGCAGGTATCGCATCTGCCGACATCGTTCCTGTATTTGAATATAAGGATCCAGAAAGCTTACTCGACATCGTTAAAGAATTTGCACCTCTTCCTATGAGCCATGCACCTTTCACTTACAAGGCAGACGGCGAAGGTGAGGAAAAGGAAATCGCTCCTGCAGCTGATGGCGATGTGGTAGCTTACGTATTTAAGACTCTTGCTGACCCATTTGTAGGCAAGATTTCTATGATTAAGGTTGTTACTGGCGAACTCAAGGCAGGTACAGAACTTTACAATACAAGAGCAGCCAAGGCAGAAAAGATAAATAAGATGTCATTCATGAGAGGCAAGGAGCAGATCGAGACAAAGTCTGCAGCAGCAGGTGATATCGTAGCTGTCACTAAGCTTGGTTTTACTACTACAGGCGATACACTCTCAGAAAAGGACAAGAGTATAGTTATAGACAAGCTGAATTTCGCAGCTCCTACACTCTTCGTAGCAGTTTCACCTGCAAAGAAGGGTGAAGAAGATAAGATGGCTACTTCACTGAATAAGCTCAAGGAAGAAGACCCTTCATTTGAAGTTACTATAGATAAGGAAACAAAGCAGACTCTTCTCGGCACTCAGGGCGAGATGCAGCAGGGTGTTGTTATCGCTAAGCTTAAGGATAGATTCAATGTAGAAATCATTACTAAGCCAAGAAGAATCGCTTATAGAGAAACTATCAAGGGCAACTCAGACGTTCAGGGCAAGCACAAGAAGCAGTCGGGCGGCGCAGGCCAGTATGGTGATGTTCATATCAGATTCTCACCTTCACCTGACAAGATTCTTGACTTCTCAGAAGAGCTCTTTGGCGGTTCTATTCCTAAGAATTATGTACCTGCAGTAGAAAAGGGTATCATAGAATGCATGGAAAAGGGACCTATCGCAGGATATCCTGTAGTAAATATCAAGGCTGTCCTCTATGATGGTTCTTATCATGATGTAGACTCAAACGAAATGGCATTTAAGACTGCTGCTTCTCTGGCATTTAAGAAGGGTATCGCAGAAGCTAAGCCAGTGCTGCTTGAGCCTATTATGAAGGTTGATATCGTTATTCCAGACAACTTCATGGGTGATGTCATGGGCGATATGAACAAGAGAAGAGCAAAGATTCTCGGTATGGAGCCTATGGCAGGCGGTATGCAGAAGCTGATGGCAGAAGCACCTATGGCAGAGCTCCTCGATTATACTATTTCTTTAAAGGCTATGACTCAGGCGAGAGGTTCGTTCACTATGGAATTTCTCCGTTATGAGGAAGTTCCTCAGCACCTCGCTCAGAAGATTATTGCTGAATCTCAGCAGGAAGAGGCATAGTCTGACACAGTATCTGATACATTAGATATTAAATGTATAGGCTGTCGCACGTCAATTGGACAGATTGATTGTTGTGGCAGCCGTCTTTTATGAGACATTTGCATATGGTGATGCAAAAGGGTTAGGGAAAGCAAACTTGGATGAGACATTTGCGTATGGTTATGCAAATGGGTTAAGGAAGTCAAGATTGAAGGCGCATTTTGAAAATGAATTTGACACGAAATGTATACAACTGTATAGATGAGCATTTGCGGGCAAGGCGTTGGAGACTGATCGTGGCGGTCATGGCTTGTGTGGTTGCTTTTTTGACATATTATTCATTGACACTTCCTGCCATCACTGTGACAAATGATCTGACCAGATATCTGACAGATGCAAGGATTTTGATAGATGGCGAAGAATATGATACGGATGATACTATTCCTGTCTCGAAGGAATTTGCTATCTCTCTTCAATTTTCCAATATAAATTCAAGAGACGGGACTTCATTTACATATATATTGCCAGATGAGATCATACTTTCTGAGGATATTACGGATGGAGAACTTGCTGATGCACAGGGAAGCAAGCAGGGTACTTATACAGTGTCGAAAAATGAGGCGACAGGAAGATATGTTGTTTGGGTCAATTTTGATGAGGATTATGCTGCCCGAAATGATTATTTGGATATGAATCTTGAGATTTCCGCCAATTGGAATGTCGACAGCAGCGGCGAGGTAGATGTAGATTTCGGAAACGATCATGTAAGAAAGGTAAAGATTGATGCAGATACGAAGCTTGCGATAGAAAAGACTCATACCCAAACGGGCAAGCGCAGTGCAGACTTTAGCATTGAGATTAGTGCTGTGACGGCTCAGCAAAATGTCAGACTGACTGATTCTATCACACACCAAAGTGTGTCATATACTAAGGCGGACGGAACTGATGTGACGGAGCAAATAGGTGCCGCGCTGAAGGTTGGAGGTACGATACGAGCAAGTCAGAAGGACAAAAATGGCAATGTAGTAGGCACGCAGAGCTTTGCTATAAGTGATCAAGCATCCCTAAATACTTATCTTAGCAGCGCAAGCTTTAGCATGAATGCCGGAGACACTCTAACTATTACATACCCGATGGAATTTGCGGAGGGCACGGCATATACCGCAGATTCAAATGATCTCACGCTAAAAACTACAAATACTGCTTCAGTTTCGTCAAATGAGATGCAAAATGCATTGTCTGCGGCGGAGGAATGGATTTATACAGGGGAAAAAGGCAATATTATTCAGAAAAAAGGCGAGATGACAGATGATGAAAATGACTCTCTTCGCTGGGATCTCACGCTAAATGCCAGCGGCAATTATCCTATGGCAGGAACTGTCGTTTATGACAAGCTCCAGTCAACTAAGCTAAATTATGACACAGCAAAGCCATTTATCGTTGAAGCGTATGATGGGGAGACACTTGTACGCACGATTACTATAAGCAATTGGTCCGGAAATTCCGATGGCCTTCAGCTCACAGACGATGGAAGAGGCTGGGAATATACGATTCCAACCTTGACGGATGATGGAAACGAAGAATATATATATAAGATCAATTATTATACTACGGTGACAGATTATGACGGAACTGCGCTAAATAATGCCGCTGGAGCGAGATTTAGCCAATATCCGGAGGTCAGCATCGTCGGAAAAGCGACAAAGATCGATATAGGTATCGAGAAGATCGGGGAGAGAATCGAAGGTGACGCAGATGCAAGTGCAAAGACTGTCGAGTGGACCATAAAATATATCGTACATTCAGGCAGCGGGATCATTCATGATTTTGTAATTGCAGACTTTCTTCCAAAATATAAAAATACTGACGGCGAAAGCGTATATACGAAGCTAGTCGATGCGCAGGGAAATGCATTGACATATCCGGCAGACAATACCGAATATTGCCGCACGCATGATGTATATGAATTCACAGTCACAGACAATCTAAATGAAACAGATTATACACAAAATGATGACTTTGCATTTTTAAATGAATATCGCTCATATAATGCCGAAACTGACTTTGCTCTTTGCCCTAGCAGTGGTGGATTTACTCTTCCTGCAGCTGTCGGGGATTATGCAAATGGATATGTCATTTCTATAAAATACAGGACTCAGAGCCCCGGAATTGCTCAGGATGGGGAGTTAAACAATATAGCACAGGGCAGATTTACAGGCATAGACGGAAATACACAATATATAAATGCAAATGCAAAGGTAAATATTACTTCAGAAGATTTAGAAAATTCCGTAACGATCGACAAGACAGGCTCATATGACACAGAGACAGGAATTGTGCATTATTCAGCAAAGATAGATACTGGAAATGTCGGATTTAGAGAAGCAAATACTGTGACGATAACAGATACATATGATGAGCGTCTGATCTTCGATGAAAGCAAGTATACTCTCAAAGTGTCTTTAGACAGTACAGAGCTAAGCTTCCTAATTGAGCTTAGAGAGCAAAATACTGCCAATGTAAAAACTGAGAAAACTGCAAATGCAGATGGAACGACGACGTGGAAGACGACATTTTTGACGACACCATTATATGCGAAGGGACATGGCTCTTCAGGAATCCCTCTAGAAGTACATACTACGATAGATCCCGACAATCACACGTTCAAAGTCTTTTTGCCTTATCTATATGAAGGAGGAGAAACGTTAGAAACGCTTAGGCCTTTAACATATCAGCTTGTCTATGACATGACACCCGACGGGAGCTTAAGAATGTATAAAGACGTTTCAAATGCTGTGACGGCTGTGGGGGACAATGGCGTCACATATGGCACAGCTTCCACAACATTTTCTTTTGGAAAGAATATTACTACAAAGACATTGACCGATGCACAGACACATACACATAGCGAGGCTGATTGTTATACCTTTGACATATCACAAGGAGGAAATGTCCTTACCTGCCCGCTTAGTGAAGGAGAGGCAAACAATGTACTCTTCAAGGTGCGGATAGATTTTGGGGCTGATGAGTTGAAGAATTTGACAAGGCTGACGGTGGATGACTTTATGGATACCGATAAGATTCCACCTGATCTGAGTAAGCTTAAGCTGCGCTTTGTGGGCAGTGTTTATGGCAGCGATACGGTCACACTGTCTATGGAGGATGCCTGCATGCTAGGAGGCATCACGGGAGTCAGCTACGAAACGACGATGACAGCAGCTGGGATTAGCACAGATATAGATCTCGGAACTACGGTGGAAAATTTTATAAATACCTTCTATGAAAGTGATGGAGTAAGGAATTATACTGGGGTTGCGATCGATTTATCAAAATGGAAGCTAGAGCTGTCATATCCGGCTTCTGTACGTGGAAATATAAGTGAGACTGTCCATGTCACAAACAAAGCAAATCTTCGCGGCATCGCAAATAGCGACAGCTCAGTTGATTATGATAAGATCATACAAGGATCTAGTGGAGGCGTTTCGGGCAGAAGTTATACGATAAATATAGAAAAGATAGACGCAACAGTCACTGGCGGCAATGTGACATATCTTTTGGGTGCGGCATTTAGACTTTGTGATGAACGTGGAAATGTGATTGCCGAAGCTTCAACTGACAGCACAGGAAAAGCAGCTTTCGGAAGAAATAGTACCTCGTCAGGCTACTGTGTGCTAGAACCATATAAAGCATATTATCTTGTGGAGACTGCTGCTCCGAGTGGATATGTAAGGGATGCGACAAAGCATTGGTTTTACTTTACTGCGCCAGATGGGACAGCAGAGCAGACGAGCTTTACTGAGGAACAGAAGGCGTCTTTAGAGGCACTCGGATGTATGCCTGTTTCTATGGATTCTTCGATCAGACTGACAAATTCCAATCAGTCATTTATAAAGATAAAAAAGGTGGACAGCGAGACTCTGCAGCCACTGACGGATGCTGAATTTAAGCTGTACAGCGACAGTACATGTCTCGAAGAGATACAGCTGGCAAGCACTTCTGGCGACGGCATATATCTGTTTGATGGGCTGCAGCCTGGAGAAATTTATTATCTCAAGGAGACGAAGCCTCCAGATGGATATAGATTAAGTGATGAGATATATACCGTGACTGTATCGGCTGACGGCTCGGTTACTGTCGTAGATGGTGCTGGAGACACACTTTACTGCGAAGAGGAAACTCTTGCATACAGGATAGAAAATAGCAAGGGGGCTTATACTCTTCCCCAAACCGGTGCACCCGGTACAAAATTATTGTATGCAATAGGCATATTGCTGCTTGCAGCAGGCCTTTTGTATGGATGCGTCAAATCTCGCATCCGATATAAAAATAATTTTTTATCAAATAATAAGGAGAAAGGGTTATGAAAAAAACAAAATCATTACTAGCTTTACTTTTGGCACTCATGATGGTGCTGACAATGGGTTCTTCCGCTTTTGCAGCCACAACTGCTTATACTATTACCATCAATAATGCAGCAGCAGGACATACCTATGAGGCATATCAGATCTTTGCCGGAGATCTTGCAATCGATGGTAACGATAAGGTTCTCTCAAATATCACTTGGGGAACTGGTGTTGACCAGACTAAGAGTGTCGACAATAAGACATTATCGCAGATTTTTGAAGGAAAGACTGCAGGTGCAATAGCAGAGGAAGTTGCTGATGCAAATGATGCAGCAGCTTTTGCAAAGGAAGTTGCACCTTATCTGAACACTCATACAGATAGCGCAGCGCAAACAGATAGCAAGTATACAATCTCAGGCCTCGCACCAGGTTATTATCTTGTAAAGGATAAGGACAACACACTGAGTGATGCAGACGATTTCTATACTGCATATATCATGGAGGTTGTGGGAGATGTGACTGCAAATCCAAAGGGTGACAAGCCTTCGATAGATAAGCAGATTAAGCACAACGAAAGTAACGACTGGGGCAAGGTAGGCGACAATCAGATCGGCGATACAGTTGAGTTCCGTACTATCTCTACTATTTCTGATACTACTGAATATGACAGCTATATCTACAAGATCACCGATACTATGTCTGCGGGACTGACATCAAATGTAAAGGTTGCTTCTGACGTTACGATCAAGGTAAATGACGAGGGCGATGCGCTTTCTGCTGACTACTACACTTTGGCAGTAGATGGTACAAACAGCAACAAATTCACCCTCACAATTGATGTGAAAAAAGCCATCACAGACGGCAAGATGAAGAAGGGTGACAGCTTGTATACTTACTATACCGGCGTGGTAAATAAAGATGCCCAAGTTTATGACGAAGGCAAGCAGGACAATACTGCTTATCTGGAATATAGCAACAATCCAAACGGCGAAGGCACTGGTAAGACTACTGAAGTAAAGGTTTACGACTGGACATTTAAGATGGGAGTAAACAAGGTAAATAATAACAATGAAGCTTTGACTGGCGCAAAGTTTGCTCTTTCTAAGAATGGCAAACTTAAGTTTGAGGACATGCAGTGTGACGATAACGGCGTTCCTACTGTAACTACGGACCTTATCGGCCTTGTAAAGGTATCTGATGGTATATACCGCATAGCTACAGCTGCTGATGCTGATGATACTGCTGTTACCATAGTTTATACTATGGATGCTGGCTCACCAGTGATCAAGGGTCTTGATGACAGCACAGATTATTATCTTTACGAAACTATAGCTCCTGCAGGATACAACAGATTGGCAGATCCAGTGAAGTTCAATATTACTGCAGCTTATAACGAAGACGGAAGTGCTCTTGCGCAGGATAATCCAACAGTAAAGGTTGGCACTGCTGATGCTTCAACTACTCTTAGCACAAATGTAGTAAACCAGAAGGGTTCAATTCTTCCTAGCACAGGCGGAATGGGCACTACTATCTTCTATATCATAGGTTCGATTCTTATCATTGGCGCTGCTATATTGCTGATCACAAAGAAGCGCATGAAGAAGATTGAAGAATAATTGATAGAAGCCCAGGCTTCCACATTCATTAAAAATTATTTATTTACATGGGGTTGTCGCATTAACGACTTTTGAACGTTAAAACGATGACCCCTTTAAGCCGCAAGGAGAATTTTGCAAATGAAAAATAAATGGTCGACAATCGCTTTAATAATAGTCTTCGTTGCAGGATTGTCCTTGCTGCTTTACCCGACGCTCAGCGATTATTGGAATTCCTTTCATGCCTCAAAGGCCGTAGCAGATTATAATGCCAAGGTGGAGGACATGACTCAGGCTGAATATGAAAAAATCCTTCTATTAGCAGAAAAATATAATCACGAACTTACATATAGCAATAGAGGCTTTTACCTTACGGATCAGCAGCAAAGGCAATATAATGACCTGCTGGATATAGGTGATTCCGGAATCATGGGCTATATTGAGATTCCAAACATAGATGTATCGCTTCCCATTTATCATGGCACAAGCGAAGAGGTTCTCAAAATCGGCATTGGACATATGGAATGGTCTAGCCTTCCAGTGGGAGGAAATGGCACACATTGTGTACTTTCGGGTCACAGAGGACTGCCGAGCGCAAGGCTCTTTACAAATTTGGATCAGCTTGTAGTGGGCGACACCTTTGTCATCCGCGTCCTAAATGAAGTTTTGACATATGAAGTTGACAAAATTTCAATAGTAGAGCCAGATGACACAGATTCTCTTGGAATAGAAAAGGATAAAGATCTGTGTACACTGATCACATGCACTCCGTATGGCATCAACTCACATCGTATGCTAGTGAGAGGCCATAGAGTGGAAAATGAATCAGAAGCGATACGCGTCACATCGGAAGCTGTCAGAGTAGATCCGCTGATGGTTGCCCTTGTGCTTGCCCTACTCATTTTGTTTGTGCTATTGATACTTTTGCTTACATCACGCCCTAAGAAAAGAACAGCAGCAAGTGAAATTCTTGCCGAAAAAACTGAAAATTTTGATGCAGAGAAAGACGCCGAAGAGAAAAGCGACGCAGAGAAGGGCAACGAAGAGAAGTGCACTGAGGAGAAGGGCGCTGAAGAGAAGTTCGCTGAAGAGAAGTGCACTGAGGAGAAGGGCGCTGAAGAGAAGTTCGCTGAAGAGAAGTGCACTGAGGAGAAGGGCGCTGAAGAGAAGTTCGCTGAAGAGAAGTGCACTGAGGAGGAAGACCTTGAGGAGGAAGGTGTTGCAGAGAAAAGCTGCATAGTGAAGAACGCTGCAGAGGAATGCATCGAATAGAAAGACGACACGGCGAAGGGCACTGAGGAGGATACTCCGTAGAGAAAATACCGCAGCGAAGGAAAATGCGAAGAAGAAATGCCAAGGGAAATGCTGCGGTGAAAGACGCTTGTGAGACCTGCTGCGCCAGGTCTTGTATTGAAAGAAAAATAAATGTATACTTATTTGATGGAGTGTACGGCTTTGTGACGTACACCTAGACAATATTTCAATTATGACGTACAAAATTGCATGTAAGATAGGTATGTAAAATTATGCATAAGAGATGCTGCGTAAGGATGCATGCGGGACAGCATGTGAAATTATGCACAAGAGATGCTGCGTAAGGATGCATGCGGGACAGCATGTGAAATTGTACGTGAGAGATACTGTGCGAGATCGCATACAAAAAGATACTCGTAGAAGAGAGGTAATGACATGGAATATAAAATGACTATTGCAGGACTGGAAAGATCACTTCCCCTTTGCCCGATTTCAGATGAAAAATTCATAGGAGCATTCGTTATATTTGGCGATCCTGAGCTTACGACAGCTTGCTCAAAGGAACTTCTCAAAAGAGCAGGTGATTATGATTATATGCTCACAGCAGAGGCAAAGGGCATTCCTCTCATTCACGAAATGGCACGTCTTGCAGGAAATCAGAAATATTTCATAGCAAGAAAAAAGACTAAGCTTTATATGCAAGATCCTATCGAAGTCAAAGTGGAGTCTATAACTACGAAAGGCACACAGACTCTTTATCTGGATGGCAATGACGCTGCATTGATGAAGGGAAAGAAAATTCTTCTCGTGGATGATGTCATCTCTACGGGAGAGTCTATCAGAGCACTTGAAAAGCTTACAGAAGCTGCAGGCGGCTCTGTATGTGGAAAATTAACTATACTGGCAGAAGGTGATGCTGCAGATCGTGAAGACATAGTTTACCTTGAAAAGCTTCCTATTTTTGGAAAGGACGGACGCCCTCTCTAATGATTCAGCCTAACGAATATGAACTGGAAAATAAAGGAAATACAGCTGGCGATATGACAACTGATATAACGGCTGGTGATATGACAACTGATATAACGGCTGGCGATATGACAACTGATATAACGGCTGGTGATATAACAACTGATATAACGGCTGGCGATATGACAACTGATATAACGGCTGGTGATATAACAACTGATATAACGGCTGAGATAGAAGCTGATACAAAACTTGAGATTGATGAAGGAAAATCCGCAATGGTTGCTATGAGTGGCGGAGTGGACTCAAGTGTGACACTTCTTATGCTAAAGCAGGCAGGATATAGGTGCGAAGGCATCACGATGAAGCTTGTGGAAAAGAAGGATGAACAAGATGCAGAAGGCAGCTGCTCAAGGGAAAAGGAATCAGAAGGAACAGACACAGAAAGTAACGACGTGAAAGATGCGAGAAAGGTTGCAAGTGCTCTTAATGTTCCTTTTAGAGTTATCGACCTTTGTGATATGTTTCGAGAAAAGGTGATAGAGCCATTTTCATGTGCTTATGAGCATGGTGAAACTCCAAATCCATGTGTCCGCTGCAACAAAGAGATCAAATTTGGATATCTTCACGAGCTTAGGAAAAAGCTTGGTATAGACTATCTGGCGACAGGCCATTATGCTCGTATAGAGCAAGATGACGAAACGGGGAAGATGCTCTTAAAGAAGGCTTCGGACAAAAAAAAGGATCAGAGCTATTTCCTATATTCTCTTACACAGGAGCAGCTTTCTCATACACTATTTCCTATGGCTGATATAGTCAAGGAAGATACCAGAAAGCTTGCGCGGATGCAGGGCCTAGTCACTTCAAACAAGAAAGAAAGCCAGGATATATGCTTTGTCCCTGACGGCAAATATGCAGAAGTGATAAGAAGACACAGAGCCGAGTTTGGAATAAAAAGAAAAGCTAGAGGTTCGAGTGTACATATCGAAGATGCCAGCCCGAATCTCAAGGCATTTGAGTCACTCAAGGCATTTGAGTCACTCAAGGCATTTGAGCCAGGCGAATTTGTAGACAAAGAAGGAAATGTACTCGGAACTCACAAGGGCATCATAAATTATACTGTCGGCCAGCGCAAGGGTCTGGGACTTTCGCTTAAAAAGCCTGGATATGTCTATAAAATAGATGCTAAGAATAATCGTGTCATTATCGGTGACAACGAAGACCTTTTCACTCGTGAATTCGACGTAAAAGAAGTAAATTTCATATCTTGTGAAAAGCTAGAGGATTACCGAATCAGAAATGGTTCTGCGGATGACAATGATTCTGCCTTTGGCATGCGACTAAATGTCCGTATAAGATACAATCAGAAGGAGCAGCCGGCAACAGTGATCCAGACGGGGAAAGATACACTTCATGTGATTTATGATGAACCGCAGCGCGCGATTACAAGCGGACAGGCAGCAGTGCTTTATGACGGAGATATTGTTGTCGGAGGCGGCATAATAGTATAATGGACGGCATATAATAGTATAATGAGCGGCATATAATAGTATAATGAACGGAACAATGGCATAATGAGCGGCATAATAGCATAATGAGCGGAATAATAGCACAATGATAAGTATAAAATAGTGCAGCGATAATAAGTGTAAAACAGCGCAGAGAAAAAATGTATAAAACAGCGCAGAGATAAGCGGTGTTTTATGTATTAGAATACTAAAAAAGAGCCCGCGTGCTTGCACCATCGATTAGATGGTGCAAGCA